>NZ_JBQEAU010000004.1:0-36087 GCF_052108595.1 Advenella sp. | reverse complement strand
CCTGCGCCACAGCGGCCTGTCTGCCACGCTGCTGCAGCGTGCGCCGGTGGTACGAATGACGTTTGAGCAACGACGCCGCAGCCGCCAGCAATTGACCCTTGACAATGGCGAAACAATCCATTTGATCATCGCCCGCGGTCAGGTCCTGCTGCCAGGCGATGTGCTCGTAGCCGATGATGGCGGCATCATTGCTGTGCAGGCACAACCGGAGAAACTGATTCGGGTCAAGGCCGATGCGGCCATCGACCTGACACGTGCAGCCTATCATCTGGGCAATCGCCATGTCATGCTGGAAGTGGGCGCAGACTATCTGCATCTGGAGTACGATTCTGTTCTCGTGCAGATGCTTCATCGCCTTGGCGTTCATACCTCGCTGGTTGAGCAACCATTCAACCCGGAAACCGGCGCTTATGGCGGTGGCCATAAACATGGCCACGACGAAACATTCGAAGAAGACTATTCACTGGCCCAGGCAGCGTACCATGCCCATGAGACCGGATCCGCCAGCAGCCATGATCATCGACATATGCACGCGACCGACAACCGGTCAGATCATGCACACCCGCTACAGCGTAATCAGGGACATGCCCATGGCAGCATGCACGACGCGGTTCCATCCCGCGGCAACCACGATTGTGATGAACTCAGCGCATTGAAGCGGTCATTGAGCTTGACCCATGGACATCCGCACAAATGACGCGTTCATGATGACGCCTGCGCAATACGCACAATTGATGCGCCTGTCTTCTCCGGCCCTGCCTGTGGGAGGCTTCAGTTATTCCCAGGGGCTGGAATCGGCGGTGGAACTAGGGATCGTGAAAAATGAAGGCGATGCACGCCTGTGGATCGAAGAGACATTGCACACGGTGATGACGGTCTGTGATGCTGCCGTGTGGCTGGTGCTTTCTCGCGCATGGCGTTTGCAGGACACCAACGCGATCCGACAATGGAACCAATGGTACTACGCAAGCCGCGAGACCGCCGAAGCCCGGGCTGAAACCACCCAGATGGGCATCTCGCTGATCAATCTTATAGACGCCCTGCACTGGGCACGCGAGAGCGAACGCACCGCACTCAATGACATGGACGTTCCCTGCTTTCCCACAGTGCATGCGTTTGCCGTGGCAGCCCTGGATCTGCCGGAAGATGCCGGCGTCACTGCCTTGCTGTACGCATGGATGGAAAATCAGGTTATGGCAGCAATCAAAACGGTACCGCTGGGGCAAACGGCCGGCCAGCGCCTGCTATCGGCACTCGTGCCCCAATTGGATCTTGCCGTATGCGCTGCCAAAGACGCGGCAAGCCACACGCCGCCCAGTATCAAGACGCTTGCCCCGCAATACGCCATTGTCGCTGCCCGGCACGAAAGCCAATTTTCCAGGTTGTTCCGATCATGAGCCCCGCCGCTACTGCTCGTATGCATACCAAGCGCCTACGACAGTTGTCATTACTGCCCACCATTGCCTCCGTTACAGGTAAGGAATTAAAGGTAAAGAACCCATGAACACTCTCAACAGAACCAAAACACTGCCAGCACTGCGTGTTGGTATCGGCGGGCCCGTCGGATCGGGCAAAACCACGCTACTCGAGGTGTTGTGCAAGAAGCTGGCAACCCGCTATGATCTGGTCGCCATTACCAATGACATCTATACCAAGGAAGACCAGCGCCTGCTCACCGTATCGGGTGCCTTGCCTGCCGAACGCATTATGGGCGTGGAAACTGGTGGCTGCCCCCATACAGCGATCCGTGAAGATGCGTCCATTAACTTGCGCGCGATTGACCAAATGCTCGAGCGTTTTCCTCAGGCCGATATTGTGTTTATCGAATCTGGTGGCGACAACCTGGCGGCAACCTTCAGCCCGGAGTTGTCTGATCTGACTATCTATGTCATCGACGTCGCGGGTGGAGAAAAAATTCCCCGTAAGGGTGGGCCTGGCATCACCAAATCAGATCTGCTGATTATCAATAAAACCGATCTGGCACCCTATGTCGGCGCCTCGCTGGATATCATGCGCCAGGATACGGAGCGCATGCGCCAGAACCGGCCATTTGTGATGTGCAATATGAAAACCGGCGACGGCATTGAGGCCATCATTCAATTCATTGAAAAAGCCGGCATGCTGATCTGACGCTATTGCCGCACCGTATCGGCACCTGCCTGACACCATGGCATGACGGCGCCCGGCGGCAACAGATATATATGTCGCCGGCCATCTGTAAAATACGGCTTGATCTTAGCCCACTCGGCAAAGTCGTTCATCCGTCTGAGATCGCCCAGAATCCAGCGTCGATCGCTGGCGGGAACGCATAATGCGCGCTGAAAAGCGACAGGCAAGGCGAAGCGATAGGCGCTATTTTCCGCATCGAACTGGTGTGCATCCCACAGTTCCTTGCGCCAGGTGTCCTTGACGCTCACCTGGCCGTCGGCCCAGTTACTGACCACAGTCAGCGCCGGATTGTTTCCCATATAAAACCCAAAATCGAATGGGTAAAAATCAAGACTGTAATATCGGTCCGCCTGCCCGAGCGCTGACGGCGCCTGCCTTATCGCCTTTGCAATATGGCTGCTGCCTGGCAGCGCGGCCGTGGACAGGTACACCAGGCCTGCTATACCTGTAACCAGACACAGGAGCATGCGGGCCATAAAATGACCCGATTCAGCTGCGCGCCCACCCAGGTTCCGCTGCCGCTGTTGCGCAGGCCCGGCTTGCGTGCCAGTAACCGGCAAGCGGATGGTCGCGTCCCTGGCTGCGCCGGGGAAAAACTCCGCAAACAGGAATGCCAGCGGCGGCAGCACAGGGAGAATGTATCCAACCAGCTTGGACTGGGGAATGGAAAAAAAGACAAGAATGACGGCAAGCCAGATCCACATTAGCCGTCGTACGCTCGCATGATTTTCCTGGCGCCAGTAGCCACGGGTGAAAACCGCAAGCGTTACCCTGCGATACCATGGCAGCATGCTGCCCAACAGGATGGCAAGGTAAAACCACACAGGCATCGCATTATTGAACCCACCTTGCGTAAAGCGCGCCAATTGTTGATAGACCAGATAATATTGCAAGAATCCAGGGTAGCGCCATTGCATCAGCAACAGCCAAGGCACAACGATGGCAATAAAAAGGACAATGCCCGGAATACGCAGCAATATCGCAATAGCTCTTTTACGACGTTCAATGATCAACCAGCACAGGAGCACGGCCCCCGGCAAAACGAAGCCGATTAGTCCTTTTGCCAGGAACCCCAAAGCGGCAAACAGATACATCGTCAGTACCCATCGCAGGTAAGATTGCCCTTGCTGATGCAACAATACGGCGCCTGCCCCGCACAGAATCGTGGTGCTGATCAGGGCCGCGACCAGCAAGTCCAAATTGGCATAATGTGCAGCGCCGAACATCAACGGCGTTGCCGCCAGGATGATACTTGCCGTCAGCGCGCGCGCCGGCGCCACGAAACGGCGTACAAAGACAAACAGCGCACCAACCATGGCAAGGCCGGCCAGCGCAGGCACCAGTCTTGCCGCAAATTCATTCTGACCGAACAGGGACAGACTGGCAGCGGTAAGCCAGTAAAACAGCGGCGGCTTATGAAAATAAGGCATGCCATTGAGCAGTGGCGTACCCCAGTGATTGGACAGCAACATTTCCAGCGCTACGCCAACGTACCGTCCTTCGTCTGGGTTCAACAGCGGCCACAGCCAGTTGCCAAGCACAAACCACGCTGAGGTTGTCAGCAAAAGTAACGGTAACAGCAAGGGTTTGGCGGCCAGTGACGACAACAGATCAACACGATTGATCGCAGACGCGGCGCCAGACCGCACAACAGCAGAAGAATGCATGAGGGCAAACAGGAAATGAAATTGCATTCATCATAACGACCGGGATATCAAATAATCGTCAAATTCCCGCCCTGTGTCGCTACCGCGCCATGACAAATGCATTGCCTGCAAAATTGCTCATCGCCGCTGGCCGATGAGCACCCATCACCCATCACCCGTCGCCAGCCATCGGCCACGCGTCTTTAAGCATCTGCCGTTAGTCACTCACTATCAGCATTCAATGATGTTGACGGCCAGCCCGCCGCGCGATGTTTCCTTATACTTCGATTGCATATCTGCCCCGGTCTGCATCATGGTTCGGATTACTTTATCCAGCGACACGTAATGCGTACCATCACCCCGCAAGGCCATGCGCGCGGCATTGATGGCCTTGACCGCACCCATCGCATTGCGCTCGATACATGGGATCTGCACCATGCCTCCGACAGGATCACAAGTCATACCCAGGTTGTGCTCCATGCCGATTTCGGCGGCATTCTCCACTTGCGGGACGCTGCCCCCCAATACTGCTGCCAGCGCGCCTGCGGCCATGGAACAAGCAACGCCCACTTCTCCCTGGCAGCCGACCTCGGCCCCGGAGATGGATGCGTTTTCCTTGTAAAGAATGCCAATGGCCGCAGCCGTCAGCAGAAAATCGATCACGCCCTGTTCATTGGCGCCTGGCACAAAATTCACGTAATAATGCAGGACCGCAGGAATCACCCCTGCCGCCCCGTTGGTCGGCGCCGTCACCACCTTGCCGCTGGCCGCGTTCTCCTCATTGACTGCCAGCGCATACAGATTCACCCAATCGAGCATGGAAAGCGGATCCTTCAGCGACGCATCCGGCCGGCTGCACAACTGTTCATGCAGTTGTCGGGCGCGACGCTTGACGTGGAGAAAACCCGGCAGGCTGCCGGTGGCCGAACAGCCGCGCGTCACACAGGCTTGCATCACTGTCCACAAGTCCAGTATTTTCTGCCTGACTTGCTGCTGCGGCCGGTAATGCCTTTCGTTCTCCATCATCAACTGCGCAATCGTCATCTGATGCCGCTGGCACAGATCGAGCAATTGCTGACCAGAATTGAATGGATAAGGAATGTCAATATCTGGGGTCAGATTCACCCGGACTCGATCGCAATTCATCACGAAGCCGCCACCAATGGAATAATATTCCTTCTTCATGAGTAATTGATCGGTAGCGTCGAAGGCCTTGAAGCGCATTCCATTCGAATGCTGGGGCAATGTTTCCCGCCGATTGAACTTGATATGGATGCTCTCGTCAAAGGCAATCTCGTGGCGATTGAGCAGCCTGACCATGCCACTGCTGCGCACCTGCTCGATCAGTGCAGGCACCATGTCCGGGTCCAGCGTATCGGGCTGGTAGCCATGCAGTCCGATGACAACTGCCATGTCACTTTTATGACCCTTGCCGGTCGCGCCTAGCGAGCCGAACATCTCAATATGAAGACGTTGCGTGTTTTCAAGCAATTTGGCTTCGTCCAGGCGGTTAACAAAACGCAGCGCGGCAATCATGGGGCCAACTGTGTGGGAACTGGAAGGTCCGATCCCCACCTTGAAAATATCAAATACGCTCAAGGCCATTTTTTCCTCGACAATGTTGGTGGACCGCTTAATGGGTCCGGTACAGCTCATCCATTTTCCGTTCGGATTCACGACTTTTCAATTCGGCTTCGCTGGGCAGCGCCATGTCGTTGAGCAATGGCTTGGCCCAGTTTCCGGTGACATGATATTTTACCGTCAGGGCACGCTGCAATGGCGCCTGCAGCAGCCATTGCGTCAGGAAAGCGCCAACACCGACCGCCGGATTGACGATCGTTCCCGCCAGTACAGAGGCGCCGCTCACATCCAGCTTGGGCACGACCACAGCCTGAAAGTCCAGGCTTTCGGATTGCAGATCTGTCATCCCGGAGGCCACGATGGCCGATGAAGGGCCATTCAAGCGGAAATCCTCTACAAACAGGCGCCCGGCATCCAGGCGCATGCGGCTGCGAACCGTGTCAAATGTCAAACCTGACTGTACCGAGTTGCCCAGTGTCTCTCCAAATTTTGGCAGCCGCCGGAACGACTGCAGCGACAAGAGTTCCAGTGCCTTGACCGCAGACGATTGTATGCTTTCCAGACGTCCCTGTCTGAGGCTGCCGCTGAGCGAACCATTGAGCGTGGCCAGATCCAGGTCCTGAACGTTTTTCCAATTAATTTCCGCGTCAATTTGCCCGTTGCCGTTTTTGATGACGCCGCCCAACTGGTAGGTTTCAAGAAACCGACCCAGGTCCGAGACCACGACTTTTCCTTGCAATTGCAGATCCTTGGCCGTCCCTTGCTGATGAATCGATCCTTGCCCCGCCAGCGAACCACCCTCATTGACCAGACTGAAGTAATCCACCTTCCAGTCGTCTGAGCCGGGCAACTGGTAGCCTTTGAGTATCATCTGTCCCATTTGCTTGCCATAGACAGTCAGATTTTTCACTGACAGGTCAAGACGCGGCAAAGGCTGCGTCGCGCCGGCGCGCGCCTTCGCAGCGTCCCTTTCCTTTTGCAACGGGGTGCGCGTGTCGGCACGTTCATCGGCCGGTTCAATAATGTTCAGGGTATCGAGCCTGACGGTCAGGTTGCCCGGATCCCGTGAGCGCGTGCCGGGGATCCAGGTCCCGCTTCCCTGCGCCTGATCGGAATTCAGCTGCAGGTTCCATTGCGTGCCCGTCTTGGTGGCCGCCAGCGTGGCGCCCGTCAGCGTTTGGTTCTTGACCACGAATGCCTGGGCTTGTACGGTCACGTGTGACACATCCGGCAATATCTGCCGTTCGCGATCCGTCGTGGCGCTATCGGTGAACTCATCGACAACATCCTCCCACGCCTGCGCATCCAGCGCCGGGTTCTGCGCCAGAACCGTCAGCCCGGGCTGGCCCAGTTCTGGGACCTTGTTGACACCGATGGTGCCGCGACTGAAATACGGTCCCTTGCGGCTGTTAACGTCGTGCTCAAAAATCGCTTGCGTACGGATGCCATCAATGCGGATATCCAGGTAGCGCTTGCCATTATCTCTGGCGCCGTCGTTTGCCCGCCAAATAATCGTGGCCGGCCAGCGTGCCGACTTGGGCTTGGACAGACCATCGGGAAATCGCGTTGCCAGGCCCGCCAGATCGGACTTGAATTGAACCTTTACCCTGCCGCCCGATGAAAAATGGACCAGACTGGTGTAGTCGGCGCTGCCGCTGATGCGGCGCATGCCCTGCACCGGTATCAATTGACGCAAGCCGGCAGCAGTCAGGGTGCCGTTAATGGATAGCGGCTTGCCCACGGTGCCGATTGGGCCGTCAAAGACGACTTTACCACCCAACATGACGCCCTTGACGGCATTGGCCTGCAATTGCGTCTCGGTAAACGGCATTTCTCCGTCAAGGTGCTCGGCCCACGGAAAATCCGGTGTGAGCCGGAAACGGCCATCATCCAGGTCAATTGAACCGGAGATGCGCGAATTGTCCGCGTCGAGCACCGGAATATGCAGCTCAATGGGAATGGTCCACTGGCCGCTGCCTTGTGCTTCATCCAGCACATTATTGATCAGATTGCCCAGCGGACTGATTCTCGTAAAGGTCAGGAAATCCTCGGCACGTCCCCTTGCCTTTGCCTGCAAATCAACCGTGGTGTTTTTCTCAAGACTGGATACAACGCCATGGAATGCATCAAGATCCAGCCGCTGCCCTTTGGGCATGGTATAGAATGCCTGAATAGAATCAATAATAATCTGATCATTCTTAAAATGAATCGTGCCGCTATCGGAATTGACAACCGGCCAGCGTTTCCCTCGAATCTCCTTCTGGTGATAATTGAGCAGCAGGTCTGCGTAAGTGCCGCGCAGCAGAAAGCTGCCCGAGTCAGGCGCCAACCCGAAAGGAAAATCGTCGACAACGCCCTTGAGTTCAAATTCGGCTGCGGACAGTTCCCCATTCTGGAATGCATCCTTGAGCCACTCACGCGCATCCGGATCCATCACATTGGGCAGGTAATTGTGCAGATGCGGCAATGACACCGCCCGCAGGGATCCGCTCAAATCCACGATACCGTTGTCGCTGTTGACATCGGAACGCCAGGTCCCGGCCCCCTCCATCTGCAAATCACGATTATGAACCGTAGCCTGGGTAAAATTGACTCTCGGCTCCTGCATAGAATTGCGACTGAAATCACCACGGACACTTGCCTCGTCAATCGAAAGCGGGTTTTCAAAAATCACCGGGTCCTTATAATAGAAGCCCTTGACACTGGACTCGAACTGCACCGGAGGGTAGCTGATGTTGTCGGCCATGCCGGAGTCATGCAAGGACAAACGCCAGCGATTAAACTCATTAATCACACTCGTGAATGACGAGTTTAAGCGGGAGTTCAGGCTGTCTGCCGCGATAATAAATTCATGATTGCGGATGTGATCTTCAACCCGAACCTTTTCCAGCCCATAGGCCACCATCATGTTCTGGGGCACATTGCTGTCAATCTGAAGATCGACCACCGCGTGAGAGACGATACCCGATTTTACTTTTTGCGGTATATCGAACCAGGGCCTGGCGGCCAGGACATCCATCTTGAGCACAGATACCCGCAAATTTCCCGACCAGGCCGGCATTTGTTCGCCTGCAACACCATCCTGCTGCAGGCTGCTCAATAACTGAATGGAATGACCCACCTGCTCCGGCATACGCGCGCTGGCGCTAAGCACCCGCTTTGTGCCATTTTTTGTCAACTGCAATGTGAAATCGGAGAGCGTAAACGGACCCGCCTGCGGTCGCGTCTGGTCAATCCAGCTGAAGCTGCCATTGAGCACGGTCATTTCGGGCAAGGCCTGCAGCAAGTCGGACAGCGGCGCCAGCGTCACATTACCGGCATCAACGGCCTCGGGCGCCGAATGCACGTTATCACTGTCCAGGCGCCTGCCAAGCAGCCAGATCCGATTCTGCCGGTCGCGGGTCATGTTCAGGTGAATCTGCTGGATTTCTACAGCGGCCGGCTCCAGTTGCAGCTGCATGGCACGCCCCCAGTCCAGGCTGGCTACTGCCTCACCGACAGCCAACATCGGTGTATCGGTCTGGTCGGAAATCTGTAGCGCCCGCAGCCGTAAGCGCGGCACAATCCCCGTCCAGTCAATCGCCAATTTTCCGATCGTGACATGCTGGCCAGTCTCCGCGCTCAGCCGCTGCTCAACCTGCTGACGAAAATGATCGATATTAGGAGCAAGAAGGAAGCGGACAGCCAGTGCCGCCGCCATGGCCAGGACTATAAGCGCTATAAGGACGGTGCCGGCGGATTTTAGCAGTCGGTACGGCAAATTCACTCAGTGATTCTCGTTGGACATCGGTCTGTTCATGGGTCGGTCGGGGTTCGGGTATTATTATATACAGCATCCAGTCATCACATCGGCAACTCATGAATTGTATCCAATCCCTGCAAAACGCTCTTTCCTGGTCCGGCTATCTGCGCCGCCGTCTTGATGCGCGCCCCGAGATTCAAAAGCAAATACTGGCAGACTCGGCTGAACCCATCACCTCTGCGCGTATCATGCAATGGTCGCAGGAGCTGGCCGCCGGCGTGGGCGCTCCCGCCACCCAGGTCTGGGAAATCGAGCACTGCCGAATCATCCTGCGCAAGCTGCGCAGCCGTCTGTTCGACACGCTGCTTGTGCGGGACACGGGCGGCGAGGCAACGCTGGAAGAAGTGACACACGCCATGTCCTTTTTGGCTGACTTCGCCGTTGCTCAGGCATATCGCAGCTTGATGACCGATATGGTTCAGGTCCATGGCGCGCCCATGGACCCGGCCACCGGCAAACCCATGGAAATGATCATTCTGGGAATGGGCAAACTGGGTGGATACGAACTGAATGTCTCATCGGACATTGACCTGATCATGCTGTACCCCGAAGAAGGTGAAACTACCGGACGGCGACCACTGAGCCACCACGAATTCTATGGTCGCCTGACCCGGCGCATGATGCCGATCCTGTCCGATC
Organism: Advenella sp.; assembly: GCF_052108595.1. Taxonomy (NCBI): domain Bacteria; kingdom Pseudomonadati; phylum Pseudomonadota; class Betaproteobacteria; order Burkholderiales; family Alcaligenaceae; genus Advenella; species Advenella sp. The sequence goes on along the minus strand of NZ_JBQEAU010000004.1, from coordinate 26,250 downwards.
AGGATGCCGACGGTCAGGTATTTCGTACCGATCTGCGGCTGCGTCCGGATGGCGACGCCGGTCCCCTGGCCTGGAGCCTGGACGCACTGGAAAACTACCTGATTGCCCAGGGACGTGAGTGGGAACGCTACGCCTGGCTTAAGGCGCGCATCATTCAGGTACAGACACTGGAGGGCAGCGCGCCCGCGCCTTACGCCCAGCAATTGGAAAGCCTGCGGCTTCCCTTCATTTATCGCAAATACTTCGACTTCGATACGTTGGCCTCGCTGCGCCAGTTGCGCGAGCGGATCCGCCTGGACTGGCAGCGACGAGCCCTGTCCAAAAGTGGGGTCGACACGGTTCACAATATCAAGCTTGGGGAAGGCGGCATTCGCGAAATCGAGTTTGTGGTGCAGCTGTCGCAACTGATCAAGGGCGGCCGCCTGCCCACCATCCAGGAACCCTGCCTGATCAAGGCACTGCACGCCGAAGTCAGCGCCGGCCTGATCGCCCCGGAAATAGGCAACAAGCTCGAAGAGGCATACCGCTTTTTGCGCCGGGTCGAACATTTTCTGCAATATAGGGAAGACGAACAGACCCATCTGCTGCCCAACGATCACGAACGCATGGCGGCACTGGCCACAGTGCTGGGTTTCACGGCAGCCGATTTCACCACCAAGCTGGCGGCCCATCGGCAGTTTGTTGCTGATACATTTCGCGATGCCTTTCGCATTGCCGGTCTGAACGACGACCAGAGCAACGGCCAGCAACCGCAAACATGCGACACGGAACACCGTGACGACAGAAACCTGGAAGACATTATCAAACAGCACTTCGCTGAACATGACTCAAACGATGTCGAGCACCGGCTGGAAGCATTGCTGAGCAGTTCACGTATTCGCAGTTTGTCCAACAGCAGTCGCGCACGCCTGGAAAAACTGCTGCCTGCAGTCATCCAGGCAGCCTCACGTACCCCATTGCCCAATACCGCCTGCGCGCGACTGTTCGATTTGATTGAAACCATTGCGCAACGCAGCTCTTACATTGCCCTGCTCGCCGAATTTCCAGACACCCTGGCCCGCGTGGCGCGACTCATGGCCTCCAGTCCCTGGGCAGCCAGCTATCTGACCGCCAATCCGATTCTGCTCGATAGTCTGATCGAATGGAGCAGTCTGATGGAGCCGGTCAACATCGCCCTGACAGCCGAACAGCTGGACAAGGAACTGGATGCCTGCGTCCTGCATGACGGCACTCCGGATGTGGAGCAGCAAATGAATGTCATGCGCGATGTGCAGCGCCAGGTCAGTTTTCAGCTACTGGCGCAGGACCTGGAAGGCGAACTGACAGTGGAAAAACTGGCTGACCAGCTCTCCGGCCTGGCCGATGTGCTGCTGCAGGAAAGCCTGGAGCGCGTCTGGCCGCTGGTGCGACCAAAACAGATACAACCGGACGATGCCCTTTATCACATGCCGAAATTTGCAGTGATTGCCTACGGCAAGCTGGGTGGCAAGGAACTTGGTTACGCGTCGGATCTGGATCTGGTCCTGCTGTTTGACGACCCAGGCGACTACGCACTGGAGGTGTATGCCAAGCTTGGCCGTCGCCTGAGTACATGGCTGTCCAGCATGACTTCGTCTGGCCGGCTGTACGAAATTGATTTGCGCCTGCGTCCCGACGGAGACGCCGGTCTGCTGGCGGTATCGGTGGATACCTTTGAAAAATATCAACGGGAACATGCCTGGGTCTGGGAACATCAGGCGCTGACGCGAGCGCGCTTTTCCGCCGGCGACCCCGAGATTGGCAAAACGTTCGAACGTATCCGTCGCGACATCCTTTTGCAGCAACGCGATCCGGACAAGCTCAAACAGGAAGTAATCGAAATGCGCGCCCGAATTCGTGCAGGGCATCCGAATAAAACCGAATTATTCGATGTGAAGCACGACCATGGCGGAATGGTGGATATTGAGTTTATTACACAGTATTGCGTCCTTGCCTACGCACACCAGCATAAGCAACTGCTGGAAAACCTTGGAAATATTGCCCTGCTCAATATTGCTGGTGAGGTTGGCATTCTGAATGCCGAGCATGCCCGCAAAACGGCGAACAGCTACCGTATCCTGCGTCGCATGCAACATGCCGTCAGGCTCAAGGGTGACGAAAAAGCCAGGATAGATCCTTCGCTGCTAACGGAAGAACGGGCTGCGGTATGTACGCTTTGGGATGATGTTTTCGGAGAAAACACTTGAAAATAAAGAGATTTTTAAAAAAAAAAACGTCAATCCGCCCGGGAAATATCCTAAAATGACGGATTAAGAAACGACTCATCTTTTATCGCCATGGTTACTGTTACCGATATCGAACGCCCCACCCTTGCCCTGCCCGAAGGTCACGGCAAAGTACTGCTGCATTCATGCTGTGCCCCGTGTTCGGGCGAAGTCATGGAAGCCATGCTGGCATCGGGCATCAACTACTCCATCTTTTTTTATAATCCGAACATTCATCCGGTTCGTGAGTATGAAATCCGCAAGGAAGAGAACATACGCTTTGCGCAACAACACGGCATTGAATTTATTGATGCCGATTACGACGTAGACAATTGGTTTGACCGAGTCAAAGGCATGGAAAATGAACCCGAACGGGGCATTCGCTGTACCGCCTGCTTCGATATGCGCTTTGAGCGCACTGCGCTGTATGCGCACGAACATGGTTTCGATACCATTACCAGTTCGCTCGGCATTTCGCGCTGGAAGGACATGAATCAGATCAACGGCAGTGGCGAACGTGCAGCCGCGCGCTATCCCGAGTTGGTGTACTGGACCTACAACTGGCGCAAAGGTGGCGGCTCGGCCCGCATGATCGAGATCAGCAAGCGCGAAGAATTCTATCAGCAGGAATACTGCGGTTGCGTCTACTCATTGCGCGACACCAACCGTCATCGCCGCACTCAGGGGCGTGATCGCATCACAATCGGGGTCAAATTCTACGGTAGGCAGCAAGAAACGCTTTAAATCAGGCATTTGTCTATAAGGCATGTTGTTTGCCGCAAGCTGCGACCCTGGACGGACAGTGAATCCCGCCGCCTGATTTCTCGGCCTTGTCCAATCCATACGTGTTGCCGCCATCAAACCCGGCCCTGCTATATTACAAGAAAGGACTGAACCTGATATCGCACAGGTTCAGTCCTTTTTTACCCTGGAACACCATCGGGCAGCGCGCATCAGACGCCACCTATCGACACCGATCTTTATTGGGCAGGTGTTGCCGCTGCATCCGTGTCGGTTGACGCCGCCGCTGCACCCGCTTGCGGCTTGCCCGCACCGCTATCCCTGGCGTTTTCCGAACCGCCAACAGCACTCTCGCTGCCTGGTTGGGTAATAAAGCCGAGTTTTTTCAACCCTGACCCTTTTGCCATGGAAAGAACCTGCGCCAGTGCTTCGTAGCGCGTATCGGCATCCGCCCGGATCCGCAGCTCTGGTTGCGGGTCTTGCTTGCCTTCGTTGACGAACATTTCTCTCAGGTCATTCTGTTCTACCGGCTCATCATTCCAGTAAATGGTACCTGACTTGTCCATCGCCAGATCGATAATGACCGGTTCCTGCTCTACCGGCTTGCTGCTGACCTGAGGCAGATCGATCTTGATCGAATGCGCCATCAGCGGCGCTGTAATGATAAAGATCACCAGCAGTACCAGCATCACGTCAATCAGCGGCACCATATTGATTTCGGTCATGGGGCTGGCCGAACCGTTTTTCTGATCAAAACTTCCAAAAGCCATGGCTATCTCCTGTGTGACTAACGACCGCCGCCGCCACGCAAACTGCGTACTTTGGGGTTCTGGCTTTCAAATTGCTGGCCGGTTGTCACAAATGCGTACAGATCGTGGGCGAATGCGTCCAGACGAGCGAGCATCACGCGGTTGCGGCGAACAAAGGCGTTATAGGCCAGCACCGCCGGAATGGCAACAGCCAGGCCAAGGCCGGTCATGATCAGCGCCTCGCCTACCGGCCCGGCGATTTTGTTGATGGTAACGCCGGCTTCCGCCATGCCGATACCGATCAGGGCGTGGTAAACACCCCACACCGTTCCGAACAACCCGACAAACGGCGCAGTCGAGCCAATGGAGCCCAGGACTGACAGTCCGTTCTCGGCCTGAGCCGTTTCCTCATCAATCACTTTTTTCATGCGGCGGGCGACAAACTCCGCATTGGTACCCAATTCGGCCAGATTGCTTGCGCCATAACGGCTGTGATGATCGCGCGCATGAAGGGCCTGGTCGGCAAGACGCGAGAACGGATCGCGGGCACCGAACTTATGCAGATCCTGATCAACCTGATCCAGAGACTGCGAACTCCAGAAGCGTTGCAGGAACCGGTTTCCCTTGCGCGTTCCACTGATATTCATTAATACCTTGACCACGATCAGGTACCAGGTAACCAGTGCCATCAGAACAAGAATACCGAACAGGGATTTGCCGACAATATCGCTCTGCATTAGAAAATCCATAATGCCGGGGTTCTGCGGCGTAGTTTCCGTTGTCGCCTGAGCAAGGGCGAGCAATGTGGATGACAGCCAGGGGGTAGTCATGATTAATACATTCCTTTATTGAAAAACAATAGGTATATCGGCGATGGAGTCCCGGGGAACGCCATTTTCTGAATAGGGTTTGAAACGGGCGCGTCGTACCGCTCTCAGAGCCGCATCATTGAGCGAGTCATAGGGTAATGCCTGGCGCAGTGTCGCGCTTTTGACCGTACCAGCCGTTGAGATATGCACCCGTACGATAACAGTTCCCGATTCGCCACGCATTTTTGCTGCGCGCGGATAGGTCGGTTTAGGCTTGACCAGATAACTGACCGACGACACGACCTTGGGGGCCTGATTGGTCTGGCCGCCCGAAGGCTTGGCACTCGCACCATTGCTGACACCCACCGGTTTGAGCGAAATATTGCGATCAATCTTGATATTGGACAGATTGTTTGCAGGCTTGACCGCCGGTTTCGGTTCAGGCTTGGGTTTTGGCTTGGGCTTCGGTTTGGGCTTCGGTTTGGGTTTAGGCTTGGGCTTCGGTTTGGGTTCCGGCTTTGGCTCGGGTTTAGGTTTTATGACAGGCTTGGGTTCTGGCTTGAGCTCGTATACGGGCTCCGGCACAGGCTCTGGAGGTGGAATAATTTCTTCCTGAACCGGCTCAGGTTCAGGCTCAGGTTCAGGTTCAGGCTGGGGTTCCGGCTCGGGCTCAGGTTGTACCTCTGGTTCTGGGGCCGGCGCCAGTTCTTCCCCTTTCGGAGGTGGACGTACCGGTTCGTCGATAATCGTTACCATTACCGGGGTATCGGTCGCTTTGACAATGGGTGGCGTCAGATCCAGAGTGCCAAGCCAGGCAGCGCCTGACATTAATGCCAGCGCTGCAGCCAGGCCGGTGAGCCGAAAGCTCAGAGGAACTGCCGCGGGGGAATTTGATCCGTTAAACATGCTCAACATACGTGCCTTGTGCAGGCAATTACAGCAGACAACGCTTGAGGCGGGAACCGCATCCAGCGAAAAAACATTAGACAATATGAATGGAGTCAATGTTCATCTGCAGGTCAGCCTGTTATTGTAATAATAACTATTCTCATTTTCAATAAATTTCTTGAATTATGTGCACGGAGTAACGTTGAATACGTAACAATGGTTTTACAGTGTGGCTGAATCGTTCTCTGGTCGCATCTGAGAAAGAGCACACTATTTTTCATGGCCGGCACGCCAGGCAGGCGCAGCGCAGCATTTGCGTCTTTTTTTGTATCTTTATGTAATAAGAGCGACATTGGACACTATTTCGACTGAAATTTGTTGTTACTAGACCACAAACCATCAGATACAGACGAAAAAATACCGCCCGTGGGCGGTATTTTCAGCACAGCGCAAATAAATTATTTGGCTGAAACTTCTTTAGCTTGAGGACCTTTAGGACCTTCAGCAACCACGAAAGTCACTTCCTGGTTTTCCTGCAGTGATTTGTAGCCTGTACCGATAATGTCTGTGTGGTGCACAAACAGATCTTTACCACCTGAGGCGGGCTTGATGAAACCAAAGCCTTTCTCGTTATTAAACCACTTTACAATTCCTGATTCTGTCGACATGTCGATTTCCTGATGTATAAAAAAAACTGAGATAAAATCCTATCTCTTGGGACAAGACTTCAAGGAGACGACACATGCAAACAGTACCGCTGTAACCAGAAGCCTATTTCGTTTAACCGAAGCACGGCTTCCTTTAACTTGAATATCTTATGTGTGACACTATGTCGGTAAAAAGAACCTATGTCAATGAATATTTATGCGCTGGCGTCAATACAACTGTCATTAAATTTTAATTTATATAAAAATAGCCCGGGAGACACCCGGGCTATTTAGACAGCAAAGTAGCGGCTTTAGCCCGCAATATCACTGTTTTCGCGGCTGAACAAAAAAACGCCGTCCTTTACATCGACCAACACGGTGTCGCCCGGACCAAATTCTCCCTCGAGAATTTTTCTTGCCATGGCGTTTTCCACGTGTTGCTGAATTGCACGTTTCAACGGCCTTGCCCCGAATACCGGATCGAAACCGCTTTTTGCCAGCAGTGCCAGTGCTGCATCTGAAATATGCAAATGCATATCCTGACCCGCCAACCGAGCTGCCAGACGATCCAGTTGAATCCGCGCAATAGAGGAGATCTGCGCGCTATCCAGCGAATGAAATACCACCACTTCGTCAATACGGTTCAGAAATTCAGGCCGGAATGCCTGTTTCACGTCTTCCCAGACTACTTCCTTGATCGCTTCGTAAGACTCCCCAGCCATACTCTGAATATGATGCGAACCCAGGTTCGAGGTCATCACAATCACGGTATTGCGAAAGTCTACCGTTCGCCCTTGTCCGTCGGTCAGCCGACCATCATCAAGCACCTGCAACAGGATATTGAACACGTCAGGATGGGCCTTTTCCACTTCATCAAGCAAAATGACGCTATAAGGCTTGCGACGCACCGCTTCGGTCAGGTACCCGCCCTCTTCATAACCGACATAGCCCGGAGGCGCCCCGATCAGGCGTGCCACGGAATGTTTCTCCATGAACTCGCTCATATCAATACGCACCAGGTGGTCTTCGGAATCGAACAGGAAGCCGGCCAAGGCCTTGGTCAGCTCAGTTTTGCCGACGCCGGTTGGCCCCAGAAACAGGAAGGATCCATAAGGCCTTGACGGATCCGACAGGCCGGCGCGCGAACGCCGGATTGCATCGGAAACCAGCGTAACCGCCTCGTCCTGGCCTACCACACGTTTATGCAGGAAACCTTCCATGCCAAGCAGTTTTTCACGCTCGCCCTGCATCATTTTGGATACCGGGATGCCGGTCGCGCGAGAAACCACTTCTGCAATCTCTTCGGCCCCGACTTCGGTACGCAGCAGGCGTGGCTTGGCCTTGCTGGACTCTTCTGATTCTGCAGCCTTCAGACGACCTTCCAGTTCCGGCAGGCGACTGTATTGCAATTCGGCCAATTGTTCATACTGGCCCTTGCGCTGAAACTCAGCCATTTGCGCCCGGACCTTCTCGATTTCTTCCTTGATCGACTGCGCACCCTGCACCGCCGCTTTCTCGGTTTTCCAGATCTCTTCGTAGTCGTTGTACTCGCGCTGCAGCTTTTCCAGTTCATCCTCGATCACTTTCAGGCGGCGGGCAGATGCATCGTCGGTTTCCTTACGAACCGCCTCGCGTTCAATTTTCAGCTGGATGATCCGGCGATCCAGGCGGTCCATGACTTCGGGTTTCGAATCAATTTCCATGCGGATACGCGCCGCAGCCTCGTCGATCAGGTCAATCGCCTTGTCCGGCAAAAAACGGTCTGTGATATAGCGATTGGACAGCTCAGCGGCCGCCACAATGGCCGGGTCGGTAATATCGACACCGTGGTGCAACTCATAGCGCTCCTGAAGACCGCGCAATATGGCAATTGTGCTTTCAACGTCGGGTTCGTTGATCAGCACTTTCTGGAAGCGCCGTTCCAGTGCGGCGTCCTTCTCAATGTACTTACGGTATTCGTTAAGCGTGGTGGCGCCGATACAATGCAATTCGCCGCGCGAAAGCGCTGGCTTGAGCATATTGCCGGCGTCCATCGCCCCTTCGGCCTTGCCTGCGCCTACCATGGTATGGATTTCGTCGATAAAGACGATATTACTACCGTCATCCTGCGCCAGTTCCTTGAGCACCGCTTTGAGGCGTTCCTCGAACTCACCGCGATATTTGGCCCCCGCCAGCAACGCAGCCAGGTCCAACGACAGCACGCGTTTCCCGCGCAAGGTTTCGGGCACTTCATCATTGATAATGCGCTGCGCCAGTCCTTCCACGATGGCTGTTTTACCCACACCAGGCTCACCGATGAGCACCGGGTTGTTCTTGGTGCGCCGCTGCAGAATCTGAATGGCCCGACGGATTTCGTCATCGCGGCCGATAACCGGATCCAGCTTGCCCATGCGCGCTCTTTCTGTCAGGTCTGTGGTGTATTTTTTCAGCGCCTGACGGTTGCTTTCGCCTTCCTGGTCTTCAACGGCTGCGCCGCCCCGAACAGCCTCAATGGCCGCCTCGAGCGCTTTTTTCTGCAGGCCGGAGTCGCGCAGGATGCGCCCGGCCTCGCCCTTGTCTTCGGCCAGTGCCAGCAAGAACAATTCACTTGCAATAAATGCATCCCCCCGCCGGGCCGCTTCCTTGTCCGTAGCGGTCAGCAGCCCATTCAGTTCGCGACTGATCTGCACATTGCCGTCGACCCCTTGAACCTGAGGCAGCGATTTGATGGCGCTGTCCAGGGCCGGGCCAACGCGATTGACCGCGACGCCCGCACGCGCCAGCAGGCTGCCGGCACCGCTGTCGGCATCGCTCAGCAAGGCGGATAGAACGTGAACCGGTTCAATGTACTGATTGTCGTTACGGCCGGCAAGACTTTGGGCGTCAGCAAGCGCCTGTTGAAATTTTGTGGTTAATTTGTCAAATCTCATGATTCTTCCCATGTCATTCATTACGGCCATGCATATATGGCCAGGTTGCTTAATACATAATGGCAACTACCCACATTTCAAGATGTAATACAGCACAGTTTTTGACCAATGATAAAGACTGCCGCCCAAAGAACGGTACCACAGCCGGTACAATCAAATTTTAACCGCTCCGAAGACCGTTCAATGAATTCAGGCTTTCCCGACACCGCTGCCGAGCGCGATCCCCTCGCCGCCAGTAACCTGTTGCCCCAGCGTGTCGTGTTGGATACCTGTGTGCTGATGTCCACCATTCTGAAGAACCTGCTGCTGCGTCTGGCGCAATCGGGCATGTTCGAACCAGTCTGGGCCGACTACATCGGCCAGGAATGGCGCCGCAACGCCAGCCGCGTTTGGGCCGTACCCGAAGACGACATCGCAATCCAATGGCAGGACATGCAAGCGGCCTTTCCCCGGGCCGATATGGGAATAGTCAATGAATTCGAAACGGGGCTGTCCAAAAGCGACCCAAAGGATTGGCACGTCATTGCTGCTGGCCGGGCCGCGCTTGCCCAGTTTCGCGGCCAGTCTGTCTGCATTCTGACCCGAAACCTGCGAGACTTCAACCGCAGCGAACTGCGCCTGCTTGGCTTGTCTCTGTTCGATCCAGATCAGTTTCTAATCAAGTGCTATGAATTGAACCCTGATTTGTTTATGCAACTGCTGGCCCTGATTCCCGACGATGCCGTAAAGATCGGCCGTCCCCGAGAGCCCCTGGAGACGGTCCTTAAGCGGGAACGCCTGTTCCGCCTGAACAGCCTTATTGCCCAGGACGTGAATGCGGCTGCCTGATCAAACAGCCTCAGACCATTGTTTCATGAAGGATGCTTTCCATGTGCATTATTTATTTGTCCATTGCCAAAGATCCCGACTGGCCACTTTATATCGCCGCCAATCGTGACGAATTTCACACCAGGCCAGCTCAGCCGGCCGCGCCTTGGGATGCCAATCCTGACGTTTTCTCGGGATTGGATCTGAGCGGCGGCGGCACGTGGCTGGCGATCAACAGAAACGGCCGTTTTGCCATGCTGACCAATTTTCGCGAACCTTCCGGCTTTATCCCCCAGGCCCCCACACGCGGCCTGCTGGTGAGCAACTTTGTAGATGGGGATATGACCGCAGGCGACTACGCCGCGCAGGTGTGGAAAAGCGGCGATAACTATAATGGCTTCAATCTGATCGTGGGTGATGTCAGCGAGGTTTACTACACCGGTAATCGACAGGATGCGCCACCGCAAAAGCTGACGCATGGCAGCTATATTCTATCCAATCACTTGCTGGACACCCCCTGGCCCAAGGCCGAACGCCTGCGTCGCGGCCTGGATGCGCTCACGCCCGACTGCTGTCCCGATGCCCTGCAACAGGTATTCAAACTGCTTAAAGATACGACCCCTGCGCCTGACGACGCCTTACCCGCCACCGGCATTCCGCTGGAACGCGAGCGGCTGCTGAGCAGCCCTTTCATCATCAGCGAGAATTACGGCACCCGTTGCTCCTCCATTATTGCGGTCAATCGCGCTGGCTGCGCCACCTTCAGCGAACTGACCTACGCGCCCGACGCCAGCGAAACAGGACGTCGTGACTGGAGCTTCTCCATGCACACTGCCTACCACTACTGATTGCGCAGTGCGTCACCATTCGAAGGTACAATGACCGGATTGTTCATTCAACCAGACTCAAGACGCACAAGCCATGGATCGCTTCACCCAACTGGAAAGTTTTGTCGCAGTTGCCACGCTTGGCACCCTGTCGGCTGCCGCTAAGCAGCATAGCATCGCCCCTGCGATGATGGGCCGCCGTATCGATGCGCTGGAAGAGCGCCTTGGGGTGAAACTGCTGATTCGTTCCACTCGCAAGCTCACCCTCACGCCTGAAGGCCACGCCTTTGTCGAAGAAGCCCAGCGCATCCTCAAGGATTTGGCAGAAACCGAGAGCCAGATAACGCAGGGCAAGGTAAAAATTGCCGGTCCCTTGCGATTGACCGCGCCTGCCGGTTTCGGCCGACAGCATGTGGCGCCGCACATACCGGATTTTTGCCTGCTCCATCCCGACATCCGCGTCACACTGGATCTGACCGACAGAATCATCGACATGTTCGAAGAGCAATATGACTGCGCCATCCGCATCGGCGACCTGCCAGACTCCCAACTAATCGCATTAAAGCTGGCTGAAAACCGCCGGGTGGTGGTCGCCTCGCCCGCCTATCTGAAGCGGCAAGGCACACCCAAGGTACCCGCTGATCTGGTCAAACATGAATGTCTCTCCTTCGGCCCGCAAGGCAGCCAAAGCAAGGGGTGGCTATTCCGCGAAAAAGGCAGCACGCGCGCCTTCAAACCTGCCAGTCGGCTGGCATGCTCCGATGGCAGTGTCCTGCACGAATGGGCATTGCATGGCTTCGGCCTGTCGTGGCGGTCCTTGTGGGAAGTACAGGCCGACCTGAATGCCGGTCGCCTGGTCACTGTTCTGGACGACTATGCAACCGCGCCCAACGGGATCTATGCCGTATTGCCAAACCGCAAGCACCTGCCCCAGCGCACCCGCAGCTTTATCGATATGCTCAAGCAGCACTACGCTTCAGACGGCTACTGGGACGCGGTACACACGCCGCCCGTAGCCCCGCTCTGAAGAAACGGCGCGCGCAACACGCCCGTTAGTTATTTGCCTTCAGCCAAGACGTCCTGCGGCAAATCGGTTGCATGATATTTTTTGAAGATGGCATTTAACTGGCCATTTTTCAGATTCTGGCGTATCAGTTCATTGATTTTTTCTTTCAATTCGGGATTGTTGCGGGCGACGCCGATACCCATTTTCGAGGTCGACATCACAACCTTGATATCCAGGGCTTTGGCCGGATCCTTTTTATTGAGCGCGGCAATAATGGAAGGTGCGGTCGAAAAAATATTCGCCTGTCCGCTGGTTATCGCGGTAATGGCTGTCGCATCGTTTTCAAAACGTACAATATTTGTTCCCGGTGGTGCCAGCTTGGTGACGTTCTGATCATTGGTGGTGCCCCTGGCCGTGACCACGGTCTTGCCTGCCAGATCCTTCATCTGCTTGATGGGTGCGTCCTTGGGCGCGCCTATCACAGACTGGATCACGGCATAGGGTATTGAAAAATCAATCACCTTTGCCCGCTCCGGCGTGATCGACAAACTTGAAATGACAATGTCGGCCTTATTGGTAAGCAGAAATGGAATACGATTGGCCTGGGTGGTCGAGACAACTTGCAGCGTTACACCCAGATCCTTTGCCAGCAGAGTGGCCGTTTCAACGTCCGAACCCACTTCCTTCATGGTTTCGCTTTTCATGCCATAAGGGGGCGCGCTCAGGTCGATGGCAACCCGCAACACTTTCTGCTGCATGATCTGTTCCAGGGTGTTGGCACAGGCGGGTGCCGCCGTGCCCAGCAGTGCCGTCGCAAGGGTGATTGCCGCAAGCGCGGGCTTGAGCGAATAAGTCATTATTGTCTCCTGTGTGGAATATTGTTTTCTAACGAATCAACAAAAATAAGGGGTACGCTTAATCAAGGGTACGTTTAGCTTCTTTTATAGCGAACCCGGATTACAGGCCGATATCCAGGAAGTGCTTCAATTCAGGGGTCTGCGGATTTCGCAGCATGTCCGGCCCGCCCTGTTCATGGATTTTTCCCTGATACATATAAACAATACGATGTGCGACCTTCATGGCAAATGCCATTTCGTGCGTTACCAGCACCATCGTCATACCTTCACGCGCCAGTTTTTCGATAACACGCAATACCTCCCCGGTTAACTGTGGATCCAGCGCAGAGGTCACCTCATCGAACAACATGAGTTTGGGACCCATGGCCAATGAGCGAGCAATGGCAACGCGTTGCTGCTGTCCGCCCGAGAGTTGTTCCGGATACATCTGGCTTTTCTCCGACAGGCCAACCTGCGCCAGTACGGTTTGCGCGATTTGCTTTGCCTGGCTCTTGCCCATCTTCTTGACTGAGGTTAGCGCAAGTGTGATATTGCGCTCGACGGTCAAATGCGGGAACAGGTTATAGCTTTGGAAAACAATCCCTACATCCTGGCGCAGCATCTTCAGGTCAGACTTTGGGATATCCGCGCCAAAAGTATGTCCGCATACCGTCACCGAACCCTTGTCGATCTGTTCCAGATGATCCATGCAGCGCAGTGCCGTGCTCTTGCCCGACCCGCTCTGGCCGATAATGGCAATAATTTCGCCTGGTTTGACGCTCAGGTCGATACCTTTGAGTACATGATTGTCACCGAACCATTTATGCACATTGTCCAGACGCACGATATCGCCGGTTATCGCTTTACCGTCGCGCGATAAGGGCTGTATGCCTGCCTGTCCGTTGTCTGGCGGCACTGGTGCGCTGACAGGCAGCTCGGCTACTGATTGCTGCGAAGGCACTGAATTCATATAGGCTCCTTTGTGTAATTTTGCATTTCAGCCGCGAGATACGTTCAGCTTGCGCTCTAGCTTCAGACTGAGTCGCGACAGCGGATAACAAATGATGAAATACAAGACCGCGGCAAGCCCGAAGTAAAGAAATGGCTGGAAAGTCGCGTTATTGAGTATTTTCGCGTTATAGGACAACTCGGCAAAACCGATCACCAAAGAGGCAATGGAGGTATTCTTGACGATCTGCACCATAAACCCCACAGTGGGCGGTACGGCGATACGCAATGCCTGCGGCAAAATAACCTGGAACATGCGCTGAATACGGTTCAAGCCCAGGCACTCGGCCGCTTCCCACTGGTTTTTCGGCACCGATTCGATACAGCCTCGCCAGATTTCACCCAGAAATGCAGACGACTGAATGGTCAACGCCAGCACGGCAGCCGTCAGCGCAGGTACCGACGTAAAGCCCAGGATGGTCGGGCCGTAAAAACAGACGCCCATCAGCACCAGCAGCGGCGTACCCTGGATGGCCTGAATATAGGTAAAGGCTGCGCCACGGGCAATGGGATTGGCAGACACGCGCATCAGCGCGATCATCAGCCCCACTGCACTGGCAAACACAAACGTAAGGACAGACAGCACAAAGGTACCCCAGGCGCCCTGCAACAGAAAAATCACCTGTTCATAATTCATATTTCAGCGCTCCGGTTCAAAGCAAAGTGCCCAGGCGACGCCTGCGTACAAAAAGCAATTTGGACAACATCCAGAAAATGGCGCGGACCATCAGAGACATGGCCAGATAGATTCCCCAGAGAATGATAAACACTTCAAAATTGCGGAACGTCATGGATTGCACCTGACCAGACACTCCAAACAAATCTTCGGTGCCCACCGCCGACAGCACACTGGTAACCAGCATCAGCAAAATGAACTGGCTGGTAAGCGCCGGGTATACACGCTCCAGGGCCGGCACCAGAATAATATGCCAGTACACCTGCAAAGGCGATAAGCCCAGGCACTCGCCCGCTTCCCGCTGGCTGCGCGGCACCGATTCGATTCCGGCCCGAACGATCTCACAGGTATAGGCCGTAATATTGATGACAAGTGCAAGTATGGCGCCGACCAGAATCGGCATGGTCAGCCCCACACTGGACATGCCGAAAATCAGAAAGTAGCTTTGGATGATCAGCGGCGTATTGCGAATCACCTCGACATAGGCACCGACCGTTTTGCTCAACCACGAAATGGACGAACTACGAGCGATCGCGCACATCACGCCGAGAATGAACCCGGCCAGCGTGGACCAGAACGACATGACAACCGTCGTACGCGCCCCTTCCAGGAAAAACTGCCAGTAGGCAAAGACAGAACTGAAATCGAACTCATAAGTCATGTCTGACCCGCTTTTGACTGTGATAAAAGTAAGACATCCTACACGGACTAATTGGTAAAACCACTTATAGAAAACCCTATAAAATGCATATTTACACCACAATTGGTTTGACCACTTAAGTTGAATCCCCTATATTGGATTTAATTTGATTTCAATTAAAAATATGACTTCCGACACACCGTCCCCATCGCGCAAAATGGCGGCAAGAGCCTATCTGCAGACCGCTGCGCAATTGCGCACGGTTATTGCGAACCTATGCATCGGTGCAGGCGCCCGCCTGCCTTCCGAAAGAGAGCTTGCCCAACAGCTGGGGGTGTCGCGGCCGACGCTGCGTGAAGCACTGATCGTTCTGGAACTGCAGGATGAAGTTGAAATCCGGATCGGATCGGGCATTTACGTAAAAAGCAGCTCAGCGCAAACCGGATCAACGGGACAGGTGGATCATGCCGGCGCCGACAAGATGTCGCGTATCGAACCCCAGCGTGAGGTTCAGGCAGAAACAGACGAGGCTGCCAGTAGTCAGCAAGCTCAGGCTGAAGATATGCCGGATGATGCTCCTAATGGCGCTCCCCTGGCCCATGCGGCCCTGATGCTGCATAGCATTGCAGAAGACAGCCCGAAAGAGGTCAACCAGATGCGCTATTTTCTGGAATCTGCCGTAGCTGCGGAAGCGGCCCGTTTCATGTCGCCCGGCCTGCGTAAAAAACTCAGAAAAAGCCTGACCGACATGCAGGCGGCCTTGGCGCAAAACGATCTATCCACCAATGCCCGCATGGCCCATGCAGATCGGCTTTTTCATACAACACTGGCGCAAAGTACAGACAATCAACTGGTCATACAGACCATTACCAGCCTGTTCGACCAGCGCTACCGGCCGATTGCCCGCACCATGCACCGGCATTTTGACGATCAGCAGGCCTGGCTGGCGGCCATGCAGGAGCATGAGCACATCTGCCAGGCCATTGAAGAGCGCGACCCGTTGCAGGCGCAGGCCGCCATGCAACGCCATTTGACCCGCGCTCATCAGCGCCTGATGGCCATCATTGGCTAAAACAACATCCATTATTTCAAAGCGAAATCCAGAGGAACTCAATGAAGAAGACCATACGACTGCATGCCAATGATAATGTCATTATTGCAACTGAACAGCTGATGCAGGGCAACACAGAGGACGGGATCGCCATCCTCGGGCTGGTTCCAGCCGGACACAAGATCGCTACCGTGGATATCGCAAAAGACAGCCCGGTGCGCCGCTACAACCAAATCATTGGCAAGGCGACACGCGACATTCGCGCTGGCCAGCATGTCCATACACACAACATGACCATGATGGACTTCGAGCGTGATTACGATTTCGGCTCTCATACAAAGGATGTGCCAGTCAACGAAAATACCGACCAGTTCATGGGTTACGTCAGGCCAGATGGCCGGGTTGCAACACGTAACTTCATCGGCATTCTCACCTCTGTCAACTGTTCGGCGACCGCTGCCAAAGCCATTGCAGACCATTTTCGCCGCGATATCAACCCCGCAGCGTTAGCGGACTTTCCCAACGTTGACGGTGTGGTCGCCCTGCCCCATGCCACCGGCTGTGGTCACGCAGCCGAGGGGCTGTTTGTGGAAACCCTCAGGCGCACCCTGGTCGGCTACGCAAAACACCCCAACTTTCATTCGGTGCTGATGGTCGGCCTGGGCTGTGAATCCAATCAGATCTCGGCGATTCTTGCGTCCGGCAACATGAAGGAGAGCGTCAACCTGCAAACCTTTACCATTCAGGATACCGGCGGCACCGCGAAAACCGTCGCCAAAGGCATTGCGGTGGTCAAATCCATGCTACCTGCCGCCAATGAAGTCCAGCGTGAGCCGGTCTCCGCATCGCATCTTACCGTGGGCCTGCAATGTGGCGGCTCTGACGGCTATTCCGGTATTACTGCAAACCCGGCGCTGGGTGCGGCGGTTGATCGCCTGGTGCGCGCCGGCGGTACCGCCATTCTTTCCGAAACGCCCGAGATTTATGGCGCAGAGCATCTACTGACCCAGCGCGCCGTCAGCCGCGAAGTTGGGGAAAAACTGGTAGCCCGGATCAAGTGGTGGGAAGATTATTGCGAACGCAATTTTGCCGAAATGAATAACAATCCGTCTGCCGGCAACAAGGCTGGCGGGCTGACGACCATTCTGGAAAAATCACTGGGCGCAGTTGCCAAGGCTGGCACCACCAATCTTAATGACGTTTACGAGTATGCGCAGCCCGTTACGGCAAAAGGCATGGTGTTCATGGATTCTCCCGGTTTTGACCCGGTATCGGCCACCGGACAGGTCGCCTCGGGCGCCAATCTGATTTGTTTTACAACAGGTCGCGGCTCGGCTTACGGCTGTACACCCTCGCCTTCGCTCAAGCTGAGCACCAACAACGCCTTGTGGCAGCGCCAGGAAGAAGATATCGATATCAACTGCGGCACGATCATCAGCGGTGAAGAAACGGTAGACAGCCTGGGTGAAAAAATCTATCGCATGATGCTGGACTCGGCATCCGGCAAAAAAACCAAAAGCGAATTGCATGGCTATGGACAGAACGAGTTTGCCCCATGGCCGTTGGGTGTGACAATGTAGGTACCAGCAACAAGGGGTTCAGCAATAAAGGCGTGAGCAAGCAATACATGGCGGTTGGCAGTCTACCTGCCGCCATGTATTGACCCTAAAAGCGCGCGACGTTGCCGCAGTACGACGTCACGGTCAGGGCCGTTATGTGACAGCGATAGCAAAGCAGGTGTTATTTCTCTTCGACATCGGCAGCCCATGGCGCACCATGCTGCGTCATTGCTGCCACCTGAGACCGTCAAGCCATCGAGCTTAATCGAGCCATTCCTGAACCATGACTTCTATCGTAATACACACGGGTGAGCCGCCTTTGATAAATCTGCCGGCAAACACTTGGCCTGCATTGTTGGCCACAATCCCGTAGAGCTCCACTTCGGTTTTTCCTTCACGATCACGGCGCACGTGTCCGTTCATGCTCAGAATTTCCACCGCGAAGCCTTCCACATTGATACTGCGCAGCACGCCTTCATCGGTCATGATTTCCAGACTGGACTTGAACAGACTGCCAAGCCCGCCTTTGATAACGCCCTGAGCAATTTCGTGCTCGCGACAGATGTCCTCCATGCCGGTGATCAGATCGTCATTACAGAAAAACCGGGCATTGACCACACGCCCTACCCGGCAGTGCCTGATACTGGATTCCATACGTCTGTTCCTTTGCCGTTCAGGGCCAAACTTCAGCGCTCGTGCGCAGCAGACACCACAGCACGATCTGCAATGCCACCAATATGCTCTGCCAATTGCGGATGAAATACATACATACCGGAAGTGGCGTCCAGTCTGGCGACAAATTCGATCTCGCTTGTCGCCGTCACATAAATGCGTATCCCTGTCTGCCCCACGATGCATTGCTGCGTGTCCAGATGGCCGCCCTGTGTCTGGCCATTGCCGGTCACAAGACAACCATGGCAATGCAGCAGGGGCTTGTCGTCCCTATCCTTTCCGTATATGCCCATGGCTGAGATCAGTGTTGCATGGCCGGTGTGGTTAGGCGCACCATATTGCGCAATGCGCTTGCCAGCCGGATCAGGATATCCGGTATAAAAAATGGCAGAACGAAGATGCCCGCCCATCAAATCCAGATGCGCGCTTTGAATGTCGTACTGTGCGAAGGCGGCAGATACCCACTCCCAGAGCGATGCGCCTTCGGGCACATCAAGCACCCAGTTGCTTTGGCCCTGCCGGGCCAGAGATAGCACTCTTGAGTTAAGCCGTTGCATCATCCTGCACCATGCGTCGCAAGTCTTTTTTGACAATTTTCCCATAGCCCGATTTTGGCATGGAATCCCAGAAGTAATATCTGGCCGGATACTTGTACCGTGCCACTTTACCATTCAGGTGACGGTTCAGTGCTACGGCATCGGTCCTGCAGCCGCTTTTGCATACCACTACCGCGACACCGGCCTCTCCCCATTTTTCATCGGGCACGCCAAACACGGCCACCTCAGAAACAGCGGTGTGCGCCAACAAAGCCTCTTCAATTTCCCTCGGGTACACATTGGAGCCACCCGAAATATACATATCTGACTGGCGCCCGGTAATATACAGGAAGCCCTGCTCATCCAGATGGCCCAGATCACCGGTGTGAAACCAGCCATAACGAAATGCTTTCTCATTGGCCGCAGCGTTGTTGTCATACCCCATGCATACTGCCGGACCGCGCACGCAGATTTCACCTGTCATGCCGGCATCACAGCGCTGGCCTTGCTCATCCAGGATCGCTATTTCCATACCCGTTCTGGCGTATCCGCAGGTGCCGATCCTGGCGTCAGCGGCGCTATCATCCTGCTGGTGCATATGCGCCGGCAGCACCGTGATATTGCCTGTCACTTCGCCTAGTCCGTAATATTGCACCAGCACCTTGCCCAGTTTGCGCAATGCATATTTCTGGTCCTCCCGATACATGGGCGCACCCGCATAAATCACGTATTTCAATGACGAATGGTCAAACTGGTCCACCGCCGGGTCTTCAGTCAGCCGTTTGACAATGGTGGGCACGGTAAACATATTGTCAACGCGATACTGCTGAACCAGCTGCCATGCTTCGACGCAATCGAGCCGTGCCGAGCCAGGCAATATGCTGGCTGCCCCCCTGGCTGTATTGGCAATGGCATGAATTCCTGCACCGTGCGACAGCGGCGCGACCACCAGGGACCGGGAATGCTGGTCAATACCAGGCAGCAGATCCGCCAGATGATTGGTAATCACAAACGCCATTTGACCGTGCGACAGCACGCCGGCCTTGGGGAACCCGGTGGTCCCAGACGTAAAGAAGAACCAAAGGGGGTCTTCATAATCCACATCAATCGCTTCGAAGCGACCGTCGCCTCTATGCTGCGCCACCAACGCCTCGTAGCTGTGCTCGCCCTCTTGCGGCTCGCCTATGGCAATCACATGCCTGACAGAATCTGCGGCGTGACAGCAACTGTTGGCGTGACCCGCATACCCATCGTCATATATGACGATCGACGCACGGCTCGCAGAGGCTAGATAGGCAATTTCCGACTCGGTAATCCGCACGTTAGTGGGAACCCAGATAGCGCCCAGCTTGAAGGTTGCCCAGCAGCTTTCGAACAACTGCACGTTATTGGAGGAATGGATCAAAATACGGTCGCCCTTGTCTATGCCAAGTTTCCTTAAAGCATGAGCAAGCGCATCGACCCTGGCGTTAAGCGTACCCCAGCTATAGGTACGGTCACCATGAATAAGACCAGGCAGTTCCGCAAAACGCAAACTGACATCAGTCAGAAAGTTACCAATATTTTTTACCGGCTTGAGCATGACACCATTCCAGATTGACCCGATACCTGCGTTTATCGCGGGATCGCGGGCAGATCACACGCGCATCAGGCGCGCTCAAGAATACTTACATAATTGGCGACTGCCGAGCCGCCCATATTAAAGACACCGGCCCGATCCGCTACCGGCAACTGCATGTCCCCCGCCTGCCCGCTTAGCTGCATGGCGGCCATGACGTGCATGGATACGCCGGTCGCTCCAATGGGATGCCCTTTGGATTTGAGACCACCCGACGGGTTCACCGGCAAGCGCCCGTCCCTGGCACTGATGCCGTCCAGGATGACACGCGCGCCTTGCCCCGGGCGGGCCAACCCCATGGCCTCGTACTCAATCAACTCGGCAATGGTAAAGCAGTCATGGGTTTCTAAAAACGACAGCTCGCCCAGGCTCAGGCTGCTGTCAGCCAGCGCCTGCTGCCAGGCACGCGTTGCCCCTTCGAAAGCAATGGGATCGCGACGGCTCATGGGCAGATAATCATTGACCTGCGATGTTGCAAGAAAGCGCACCTGATTGTCGCTATTGCGAACGTCATCATCCCGACAAATAATGATGGCCGCTGCGCCGTCAGATACCAGTGAGCAATCGGTACGCTTGAGCGGGCCGGCCACGAAGGGATTTTTTTCCGATTCCGTGCGACAAAACTCGAAACCGAAATCTTTTCGCATATGTGCATACGGATTGGACAGGCCGTTATGGTGGT
This sequence comes from Advenella sp., assembly GCF_052108595.1. Taxonomy (NCBI): domain Bacteria; kingdom Pseudomonadati; phylum Pseudomonadota; class Betaproteobacteria; order Burkholderiales; family Alcaligenaceae; genus Advenella; species Advenella sp. Next base: position 5,346 of record NZ_JBQEAU010000004.1, on the reverse strand, counting down.
TCTTGGCGGCAATCATCGCCAGCGCGTCAGACTGATCACCATAGCGATCGAAATAGGTTTTGGTAATGACATTGCCAAACAGGCCGGCAAAACCACCGGCAACCGTCGCCTCTTCCCTGGCATAGGAACATTTGAGCAGAACGTCGCCGATTTGCGGTGTGGACAGTTCCGACATTTTCTCAAAGCCAAGCACCAGCGCATAACGGCTGCGTCCACTGGCAACCGCATTGAGCGCAGAATGCAGCGCCGCCGAACCGGTGGCGCAGGCATTTTCCAGCCGTACAGCCGGAATGAATCGCAATGCCGGAATCGCATTGAACAACAGCGAGGACGGAAAATCCTGGTATAAAAATCCACCGTTGTAATGGCCAACGTGCAGCGAATCTATATCACTATGCTCCAGACCGGCATGGGCAATAGCCTGCAGCGCCACGTCGCCGATCATCTGTTCAGGATCAACACCATCCATTTTTCCAAATTTCGAATGGGCCCAGCCCGTCATTGACACACGCATTGCAATCGACTCCCTTAAATTGAAACTATGACAGTTGACATAAGCAGTCAATGTCCGGTAATGCCTGCAGCCAGAAAACCGCCATCGACCGGAATCACATGACCGTTGATATATGATGCGGCCTCGGACGCCAGGAACAGGCAGACCTGGGCAATTTCCTGCGGCGTACCGTAACGTCCCATGGGGATTGAGCCAATGAACTCGTCCCGGGTGGCCTGTGTATGCAACTGCTGGGTAAGCGGCGTATCCACCGGACCCGGCGCAATCCCGTTGGTCGTGATGCCAAATGCGGCCAGCTCCAGGGCCATCTGCCGCGTCAGCCCGAAAACAGCGGCCTTCGATGTACCATAGGCCGCTCGACCCCAGCTTGCGCGCTCACCACTCACAGATGCGATATTAACGATACGCCCCGAGTGCCTTTTTTGCATCAGCCGCCCAGCATACTGTGACATCAGAAATGGCCCGGTTACGTTCACCTGCATGACCTTATCCCAATGGTCCTTCGGATAATCCAGATAGGCCACAGTTTTGGCAATGCCTGCATTGTTCACCAGGACATCGCAGCGACCATAATCGCGCTCTACAGTAGCAAAAAACTGCGCAATGCTGTCCGCGTCAGCGACGTCCAGCCTGAGAAAGCGCGCCTCTAGCGATTGCCCGTTGAGCGAAGTCTCCAGCGCCTGCGAGTCTGCCTCGTTGAGGTCGGCGATCATGGTCTGGTAGCCGGCATGCGCAAAAGCCTCGACAATTGCCCGGCCGATGCCATTGCCGCCACCGGTAACCACCGCGACGCGCAAATCACTTGCAGAACTATCACTCATACTGCACCACCTATACTGAATAAGGGATCAGAGCGGACCCATCAAAGGAACCCGATAGAAAACCAGGGTACAAACGCAATGACAAACGTGGTTACCAGCAGAACAACCAGATACAGCCACATCTTTGGAATGACCTTGTCGGGATTGACCTTGCTGATCGCGCAGGCCGAATAAAAGCCCACGCCCAGCGGCGGAGCAAACAAACCAATACCCATGGCAAGAATGACCACAATGGCGTAATGCACCTCATGAATGTGCATGGCCTGAGCCGCCGGGAAAATCAACGGGCCGAACAGCACAATGGCGGGAATGCCTTCCAGGATGCTGCCCAGCAAAACGAAAAGCACAATACTCACCGTCATGAAACCGAACACCCCGCCCGGAATATGCGTCATGAATTCAACAAGCGTCGTGGAAAAACCTGATTGGGTCAGTGCCCAGGCCATGGCAGTGGCAACGCCAATAATAAGCAAAATGGCGCCCGAGAGCGAAGTCGCCTCAATCAGCATGGGATAAATGCGCGATTTGTCTACACCACCGATAAGCATCTGCACAATGATTGCGTAAATAATGACATACACGATGCCAATGGAAGCCACCTCAGTCGCCGTTGCAACGCCTTCGACCACACACACGCGGATAATGATCGGCAGGATCAGCACCGGCAGCGCCCACACAAAAGTGCGGCCAATCTCGGCAGCATTGGCGCGTTCAAGCGTATCCTGCGCGTTTTTGCGGGACTTCAGATAGCACACCAAAGCAATGGCCAGCGTACACACCAGCGCCGGCACCAGCCCGCCAATAAAAAGCGCACTGATTGATACGCCGCATACGGCCCCAATCGTAATCAGCACCAGACTGGGCGGAATGGTTTCGGTCATCGCGCCGGTGGCCGACAACAGTGCCGCCAGGTCATTTTCGTCGGCGCCCTTGCGTTTCATTTCCGGAAACAGTGCCGGCGCGACCGCGGCCATGTCTGCCACCTTGGAGCCTGAAATACCGGAGACCAGGAACATGGCGCCCAGCAGTACATAATTGAGCCCACCACGAATATGGCCCAGTATAGATGACATAAAATCAATCAGCTTGCGCGCCATGCCACTAATCTGCAGCAATACGCCCAATACCACGAACAGCGGCACGGCCAGCAACACGAGATGCGAAGCCCCTTCATCAATGCGCGTCACGACAATGGACGGCGGCACTTCCGCAATATTGACGATATAGGCCAGCGTGGCGATACCGAAGCAAAAGGCAATGGGCACGCCACTCATGACACACGCGCCCAGCACCAGCACAAAAAATACGATAAGGTTAAGATTGCCTATGTCATACATAAAATCGGCAAAATACCAGAGCGCATAGCCCACCACCGCGACAACGGCCGCCGCAGAGATAATGTCCTGCCAGCGCGAGTGCGCCAGCAAATGGCTCAGGGCAATAAAGGCAAACAGGCACATGCCCACCGGAATCGCAAGCGCCCTATAGCCATCGGGAATATTGAGCGCCGGCGAGGTGACCACCATCTGGCTGCCGGCATGATGAAATCCGGGCCCGATCAGATACGCGGCAAACAACAGAATAATCACCAGCCCCAGTGTTTCAAACCAATTCTGGGCCCGCCTGGAAAAGCGCGCTACTACGGCAGTCAGCCGCATATGTTCATGCCGGTCCAGCGCCAGCGCGGCGCCGAACATGCACAACCAGATAAATACAGACTGCGCCAGCTCGTCGGACCAAATAATGGGTTTATGCAGGAAATAGCGAAACACCACACCGGTAAAGAGCAATGCCGATTCGAATACCAGCATTGCGACAGCCAGCAAACCGACCAACCGCATCACTGCGGTCTTGACGGCGACGACACTTCTGGAAAGCATATGGGTATTGACGCCAGCCGATTGGCTGGCAATGCTTACATTCAAGACAGCGCTCCGGTAAATTGCTCCAGTTTTGACCAAAGCGGATCGCCAAAGGATTTCTTCCATTCTTCGTAAAAACCGGCATCCTTCAGTTTGCCACGGAAAGCGTTGGTGTCTACTTCATTAAAGACCATACCCTCACCTTCCAACGTCTGTTTGACAGTCAGGCTCAATTTGGCAAGATCGTCCCGCTCTTTGAGGCTGGCGCCCATCACGTGCTTGCGAATCACTTCCTGCATATCCTTGGGCACCTTGGCCAGGTTGTCCCGGTTCGCCAGGAACCAGAATCCATCCCACATGTGATTAGTAAGAGAGGCGTATTTCTGTACCTCATACAGCTTGGCTGTCTCGATCAGGGTGATCGGATTTTCCTGGCCGTCGGCGATATGGGTTTGCAGTGCTGAATAGGTTTCGGCAAAGTTGATCGTGGTTGGCGATGCGCCCAGGCTTTTGAACATGGACGTCCACAGCGGGCTTGGCGGCACACGCAGTTTGACACTGGTCAGATCATCAGGCGTTTTGACCGGCTTGGAGCTGGTGGTAATAATCCGGAAACCATTGTCCCAGATCTTATCGAAAGCGGTCAGGTTCGAACCCTTCTCGATTTCTTCGCGCACGGCGGCGCCCAGTTCACCGTCCATGGCCTTCCAGACCTGGTCGTAGTCCTTGAAGCCGAAACCAATACCGGAAATCTGCGTTTTGGAGATAAGCGTCCCCATGATAATGGGCGAAAGCGTAAAAAAGTCTACGGCGCCAGCACGAATTTGAGAGAGCGTGTCGGTATCATTTCCCAGCTGGCTGCTTGGATATACACGAATATCTACAGCGCCGTCCGTTTCTTTCTTGATGGCATCAACCATTTCCTTGGCACGGATATTCATGGGATGGGACACCGGCAGGTTATTGGCAAATTTGAGCCGAAAATCGGCGCGACGCGCCAGAATCACATCAGAATAGCTCAGTCCAAAAGCCGATGCCGCCGTGACAGCGGACATCGATTTCAAAAAGCTCCTACGTTTTACACCAGCCATTATTCCCTCCTCCAGGACTAAATATGCTTGTTGTCTCAAATTGCTTGTTATCTCGAAATGCCTGATATCTTGACCTGGTTGCGACTCTCCTGCGAATGATCGCGCTTACCTCGCTTGCGGGCCTGGCCATCTTGTCTGTTGTGTGATCACATCTCTTATAGCACAGATATTGCATTTATTTCGATGAATTTTCAACAGGGGTATGCCCGAATTGCTCCAGGCAAAATACAAAGCCGGCTGGCCGTTGCTACCCTGCCAGCCTGCCGAAATTCCCTGTGGCAACCTGCTCACCCGAATCAAACATGAGCGTGCGCTCGGGCCAGCGCATGGCGGCAAGTCGGGTTTGTCCCTGCGCCATCACGCCGGATCGTTCCAGGAACCGGGCGCCGACACAATAATCCACACAAAACACATTACCGCATGCGCCGTGCCAGTCGTACGGCGCCACACCTGCGAACAGGTCGCGACCTCGAGACAATGCGCTGACTGGCTTGTCCTGCGGGTTGCGCCAGTAGTGCCCGATCAGGACCGGCACCGCTTCGGTATAGGAGTCCCACCAGCGCGCCCGTTGTACAAAACGCCATTCTCCCCCGCTGAACAAGGTCCCGCTATCGGCCGTTTCCACGCCGGAAGTCAACACCCGGATCGGATTGGCCATTTGTCTGAGTTCACGCATATAGGCCGTTGCTCCCAGGAAAGGGACGGCTTGCGCCTCGTCGGAAATATGCACACGCCATTGCTTCTGCTCCGCAACATAATACTGAAACCGGCTATCGCTGTGGATAACATCGTTGGTCTGCCTTTCTCGTGCGTCAAAGTATTCAACGATGGAAGTCAGCGCCTGCGAGCCGATCTCGTTGAAAGAAGGCGTATGCCAGGCCGCATGTACCACCCGCAATTGACTGTTGCAGGCGACAATGGGCAGGTTGGTGAAAAAATCCAACACGGACTGTCGCTCGGCCATGGGAAGAACGCGCATTTTGCCAAATTTCACGTCACCGTCTGCCGTTTCATTCCAGAACCAGCTATTGCCATCCTTGCGCAGCCCCCGCAGGATA
>NZ_JBQEAU010000003.1:0-78227 GCF_052108595.1 Advenella sp. | reverse complement strand
TTACAATATGAATACGAATAATGTGGGAAAGTCGCCAAACTAAGCGGGATCAAGATGGAGTAGAGTTTACGGGCGAACAAAACGCATTGACATTGACCGCTTGGGCGGCCAATGTCTTTTCCGCATTCCGTAACGGAACGCGCAGAGCGCCGCTATATGTAAAAACTCGGATAGAAAAATCAGCTTTTCACGTTCTGATTAATCCAACCGATCAACCATTTACCTATCAGAATGCTATTCTTGTCCTGCATGAGCATATGCGACGCACCAGTCATGCCTAAATCGCTCAACATCACATTTTGCGCTTTGACTCCTGCTTTATTCGCTGCAACTACGAATTCCTTGCATGCCTTTAACCGCGGTTCCCAGCGTGGGGATTTGTTCACATAATCGCCCCAAAGAACCAATACAGGGATACCTTTCAGATAAGACAAGTCTTCATCTGCTGCAGGGCACGCGCCTGGTTCAATCGATACAATTCCACGGATGCCAGCAGGGTTCAATTTTGCCGTCTCAAAAGGGAAAATGCCAGATTGGGAGTGGCTAATAAGCACTGCGCCATTGATTTTCTGAGCCAGTTCAGACAATGCTGGCACCGTGGGAGTTGGTTTGGGTAATGCTCTTATCCAGTCTGGAACCATTTGCTTCCAGAACTCTGCCTGAGCATCTAGTGGGAATTGCATGCCAGGATAAACTTCTGGATATTTGGGTCCGAAGCGGAAAACCTCCCACGCATCCTCCTGCGATACGTGATTCACCATCGGCAATTGCTTAGAAGTCAGGCGACCACCTTTGACTGCAATGAGGGTCGATGGATCGGCGGCAGACCGACCTCGCGAGGCTTGATCCACGACATACGTAGAAAAACCATTCCGTACGAATAATTCATCCCATCCCATTCGGCCATCCGGAGTAGACTCCCAAGTCTTGCCGGTCAAGCAACAACCATGGATTAAGACTACAGATGTATTTTTTGCATCTGTCGGTTTTTGGTAGTGGACATATACTTGGTCTACCGCAATTGTTCCCGATGATGAGTAGATGGGTAAGTTTGATACCGAATTTGATTTGATATTTTTTCCGCCAACAAAGAAGCTGCCTTGTTTAGCAATGGTCATCGGGCCGGTTTCAGTCTTATTGGATGCGCAGCCGAACAAAGAAATTGACACACCCAAAGTTGCCATCAATCCTAAAAATTTCATTTATGTCTCCTTTTTATAATTGCCGGAAAATCATAGCACCGCTATTGTTCACAATTTTTTCGTCGCCTTGGTCATGACTTGGATTGGAAAAAGTCAACAGTTCGAAAGTTTAAATATTATGCCTCATAAAGGTCAATAGTATAATTTATTGACATAAATATCAAAACAGATTAGCATTTCCGACAACAATTTGAATATAAGAACTCGGTCGCTCACATCACGATTCAAATACGGTGTGCAGCTGCGAACAAAGAACAAATTAATGAGGAGGTTTTTGATGAGGCTTATTGCACATTTTTGGTTTGGCATACTTGGTCGGGTCGAATCTAGCCATGGCAGAATCGCCCAAAGAGGATGGCTGGCAATTTAGCCACGACCGGGGAGATGAGCGTGTAACCACCGCTCAAATTGCTGATGCGGCCACGCTCTGTTGCCAGAACAGCCTGACGCCATTGCTGATGCAATCAAAACGTATCTCTAGATACTTCAATGATCAAATAAATTCGGCTTAAATCAGTTCTATACGCACGGAATCTTTATGAAATTATTAATCAAGTCAGGTATAGCAATAAGCTTATTGGCAATTGCGTCCTCGGTTGCTTACGCAGAATATCCGGAAAAGGGAATCCGATTAGTTGTTCCTTTCGCTCCAGGCGGATCGGCCACTACCTCAGCAAGATTGTTTGCCGACGAGTTGTCAAAAGAACTTAATCAAAAAATCTATATCGAAAACAAGGGAGGAGCAAGCGGCGCCATCGGAGCCTCGTTCGTTGCCAATGCAAACCCAGACGGATATACGCTGTTATATTCTTCAGCAGGAATGATGACGGTTAACCCCGCTCTTTTTGGAGAGAAATTAAGCTATAAAGTCAGCCAATTAGCACCGATTAGTCTGACTTCAACATTTGCCAGCGCACTGTTCACTGATAAAGATTTTCCCGCAAAAGAGCTGAATGATTTGCTTTCATATGCAAAGGCGAATCCCGGCACGGTCACTTTCGGCTCAGCCGGCCCCGGAAGTTCAGGGCACTTATGGGGTGAATTGCTAAAGAACCGTGCGAACATCGATATTCAGCACATCCCTTACAAGGGAACAGCGCCAGCACTCATTGATGTCATTGGCGGCAGAATTACGTTTGTCGTGGATGCGGCCGTGGCAGGTCAGGAACAGCTTAAAGCGGGAAATTTGCGCGCTCTTGCCGTCACTTCCAGTAAACGAATAAATACCCTTCCCGACACTCCTACCTTTGCTGAATTGGGCTTAAAGGGTTTTGAACCACTTAGCTGGTATGGGGTTTTCGCACCCGCTGGAACACCCGCAGAAGTGATCGAAAAACTTAACGCGGCCGTCAAAACAGTTGCCGAATCCTCCAAGTACAAGGACGGTCTTCACACTCTGGGCATGGACGCAGCTTCCAGTACATCCAGTGAATTAGGCGAACGAATCACGAACGATTCTAAACTATGGACAACCGTCATAAAAACGGCTGATATTGTTGTACAGTAATTTACACTCGGGGAAACTCTAAATGATCAAAAGTATTTCGTTGCTTACACGAAAAGAAGGCATGTCACACGAAGAATTCATGACCCATTGGGTGGAAAAACACGCCCCATTGGCGCATGCCGTTCCGGGCCTTCGGCGTTATATCCAATCCAATATTGTGGAGGAGCGTTTCCGGCAAGACATTCCGGTTATCGAAGCCGATATTGATGGTATCGCTGAGATTTGGTATGACGACATTGATGCTCTTAAAAAAGCTAATCTCTCGCCCGAAGCAAAACGACTTCATGCGGATGGAGCTACATTCATTGGAAAAATAAAAACCTTCACAGTCTTTGAAAATCTTATCATTGGTTCATAAAAAACTGTCCAAGCGCCGGACATGGCCGAGACGTCTGGAATCACCTCAATCCTGTCATTGATATTTAATGAGTTTGCAACGGGATTGCGGATGTTTTCCGCTTCGGCCATATCCGGCAATGACGTGATCGTCCTTTCGCAGACCCCGTATACGTCTAAGCGTATACAGCGCCCGGATCCTCTCACTACACCACAGCAATAGCAATCTTCCCCCGCAACCCATTATTAGCACTTTCCAAGCGAGCATGCGCAAGAGCAATATCAGCTAACGAATAAGTGGCTCCAACATGGGGCCGCAGCTGCCCGCGTTCAACCAGCGCGCTCAGTTCATCCAGCTTGCCGCGATTCTGTCTTGTGAACACAAAGTGATAACTCGCATTCTTGCCCCAGGCGTTAATGAGGTTTTGTGGTTGCGCGATATCAACGATAGAGACCAGGCGACCCAGCTGTGCGAGCACATCAGGAGAACGGGCAAGGGTGTCGCCACCGATCGTATCGAAAACAACATCAACGCCCTGGCCTGCTGTTTCACGCATCACGGCCGCCACATAATCTTCTTTCGCATAGTCAATGACAACATCGGCGCCCATGCTGCGCGCGAAGTCAAAATTTGCCTCACGTACAGTGGTTATTACCCTCGCACCGATGGCCTTCGCAAGTTGAATGGCCACGTGCCCTACCCCCCCTGCGCCGCCGTGTATCAGAATGCTTTCCCCTACTCGCAAGCCCGCACGCACAACAAGCGCTTCCCACGCGGTTCCTCCGACCAGGGTCAGGCTAGCGGCTTCAAGATGACTCAGCGTAGCGGGTTTCTTGCCTATGATGCTTTCGGCAGCAACGTGGTACTCGGCATAGCTTCCCGGACCATCGAAAATTTGGGGCGTATACCAGACCTCGTCACCTGGGGCGAAGGCGGTCACGCCCGCGCCGATTTCTTCTACCACGCCGGAAACATCGTGTCCGGTAATGGCCGGAAGTGGCACCAGGTCGGGGTAGTCCCCGCGCCGGACCTGATAGTCCAGGGGGTTGATGGACGTTGCGTGAACCCGAACCAGAACTTGCCCTGCTCCAGGTACCGGTTTGGGCACCTCAGAAAGTTCAAATGCGTCTGGGCCGCCAAAGGTGTTAAGTGTGATTGCTTTCATTAGATTCTCATTTCGTCAAAAAGGAATATCGGGATTTATCGATATATAGTGATAAAAAAATTACAGGTCTTTGCCGATGAGTTCGGCAAGCGCACTGATGGCTTCTTCGTTGCGTTTATAGTAGGTCCACTGACCAATACGTTGGACTTCAACCAGGCCCGCTCTTTGCAAAGTGGCCAGATAGTCAGAGACCGTGGACTGCGACAATCCAACACCCTCCTGGATACTGCTTACGCAGACGCCCACCGTATGAACGTCCCCTTCGTCTTGCGGAGGGAAGTTATTTACAGGGTCCTTCAGGCGTCTCAGGATATCAAGACGAGTACGGTTCGAGAGGGCTTTGAATATGTCAAGTAAGTCCATAACTCTATTATATCGAAATTTACCGATATGTCAATTTGTTGGTATTTCTCTATCCCACCCTTGTGGCAAACACTGGAAGATAGTCGCCTGCAAGAAGAAGCACGGGTGCGACGCCTGGTCGCTGATACTGTCAAACTGCGTAAGGCGTGGCGATGTTTCGATACTGTCCTTTGAAATACAGCAACGGCTGCAAGCAAGCACCCTCCTGCAGCTTCAACGCTTTTACTTCACCAATAACAATCAAGTGATCCCCGGCGGCGTATTCAGCGTACATTTCGCAATCAAGCCAGTGAAGGCTGCCGGCAAGGATCGGGCTACCCAGGGGCGATGCCTGCCACTGGACGTTGCGCCACTTGTCCGCGCCTCTCTGGGCGAACTGCCTGGAGATCGCCACTTGCTCATCGGACAGAATATTGACAACGAAGCGACCTGCCTGGCGAATTTTTGGATAGCTGGTCGAACGAGTCATCACGTTGAACGACACCAGCGGCGGGTCCATAGACACGCTATGAAACGACTGGCAGGTGAAGCCAATGGGCTCGCCTTCGAAGTGCGATGTGATCACCGTGATGCCGGAAGCGTAGTGCCCGAGCGCTTCGCGAAAACGCAAAGGCTCAATCGCAGTAGTGGAAAGTGACATGATGCAATTGAAATACTGGATGTAGCTTGAAAGTGCTAAGGAAAAGCAGTCCGGCCAGATTGCCAGACGTCCGTCCTTAGCCCGTGCATGGTCGTCACGAACGGTTCGCAACGACCATGCCCCGACAGAAAATCAGTTTGCCAGTTCCCTGCGAACGATGTCCGCTCCGGCACTCAACGCATTCAACTTGCCTCTTGCAACGCTACGCGACAATGGCGCCATGCCGCAATTGGTGCACGGATAGAGCTTATCGGCATCCACGAACTGCAGTGCTTTTCGCAGCGTATCGGCCACTTCATCGGGTGTTTCAATGGTGTTTGTGGCCACATCAATGGCGCCCACCATCACTTTTTTACCGCGAATCAGTTCGATAAGATCCATGGGAACGTGCGAGTTTTGGCATTCCAGCGAGACGATGTCGATACTGGATTTCTGCAACTTGGGGAACGCTTCTTCATACTGCCGCCACTCGGATCCCAGCGTCTTTTTCCAATCCGTATTCGCTTTGATGCCATAGCCATAGCAAATATGAACCGCGGTTTCACACTTCAGTCCTTCAATGGCTCTTTCCAGCGTAGCGACGCCCCAATCATTTACCTCATCAAAGAACACATTGAACGCAGGTTCGTCAAATTGGATGATATCGACACCCGCAGCCTCCAGCTCTTTGGCTTCCTGATTAAGAATCTTGGCAAATTCCCAAGCCAGCTTTTCGCGACTTTGATAGTGGGCATCATACAGGGTATCGATCATCGTCATGGGACCCGGTAAGGCCCATTTGATCGGTTGATTAGTCTGTTGACGCAAAAACCGCGCGTCGTCAACAAACACGGGCTTGCGCCGAGCGACGGCACCCACGACCGTCGGCACGCTCGCATCATAGCGATCACGAATTCTAACGGTCTTGCGGTTCTCGAAATCCACACCTTCCAGGTGTTCAATGAATGTTGTCACGAAATGCTGGCGCGTTTGTTCACCGTCGCTAACGATGTCAATCCCCGCGTGCTGTTGCTCCTGTAAAGACAGACGCAACGCATCTTGCTTGCCCTCGATCAATCCCTCATCCTGCAGTTTCCAGGGGGACCAGAGTTTTTCGGGTTCGGCAAGCCAGGCGGGTTTAGGCAGGCTGCCAGCCGTTGATGTGGGTAATAATTTTTTCACAATAGTAGTCATGGTGTGTTTGAGTTTTCAAAGATGGGAGTGCGCGGACCATTGCTCAAGAATCGCCCGGTATGGTTTGATGAACTGCTCCTCGGCGTACCTTCCCTGCTCGGCCGCCAGCCGGCTACGTTCCTCCCGATCATAAACAATCCGGGTTAACGAATAATCCTGGTGCTTCAAACTCGGCTGATAAGACTTGCCTGCGGCAGAATTTGCGTTGTAAATCTCTGGCCGATAAATTTTTTGGAAGGTGTCCATCGTGCTGATGGTGCTAATGAGCTCAAGGTCCGTATAATCACGCAGCAAATCGCCGGAAAAATAAAAGGCCAATGGCGCCGCACTATTGGCAGGCATGAAATAGCGGACCTTCATCCCCATTTTTTTGAAGTACTCGTCAGTCAATGAATATTTATCTTGGTGGTATTCCACGCCCAACACGGGGTGCTGGTTTTCAGTACGATGATAGGTCTTGCTGCTCGACACGCTCAGGCATATAACAGGTGCTTTGGCGAAATTATCCTTGTAAGTCTTTGAATTCACAAAGCTCTTGAACAACTTGCCATGCAATTGTCCAAAGTCCTCGGGCGCGCCGAATTCGGGCTGATGCTTGGCGTATTCCGGCAGCAGCACACTAAAGTCATAATCTCGCACGTAAGAAGAAAAATTGTTTCCTACAATGCCCTCAATGCATTCGTTGGTTTTTCGATCAACTACGCTCGTCTTTAATATTTCAATCACAGGCAGGTCGCGATCATTGCTTTGACCTTCAAAGCGCATTTCAACTGAGATAATGTCAAGGTTGACGCTATAGCGATCGCCAGTAGGGTTGTCCCAATGCGCCAGGGCATTAAAACGATTGTCAATCATCTTAAGGGTATTGCGCAGGTTCTCTTGCCGACTCTCGCCTCTGGCCAGATTGGCAAAGTTGGTGGTGATTCGCGTATTGTCTGAAGGACGATAGTCTTCATTGAAACAAGTGCTCTTAATGGCAAATGTAAACTCTGTACTCATTATGCTGCTGCCTTAATTTCCAGGATAAAACCCACATTTATCTATTCAACGATGCTCAAATTTTCTTTTTTTTAATTTCAGCAATCTAGACATTTGTGATGCAAAGGCGGCAGTCTATATTGCATTAGTCATATTTAAAGTGAATAAAATTCATTCTTTCGTCGGCTTCATTCATAGAATGGTGAGCGCGCCGAGCGGCACGTCAATGTGCCCCTCCCTATTCGCTGTCCTTTCATTGCCCCACGGCACACTCATTATGCAAGAAGGGTAATGACTCAGTTTTTAAGCTTAACTTACCTTGCCAATACCGATGTGACAGACGGGGCATGGCGAGGCGGACTCCGGTGCAGCACAGGGAACTCCCCGCAGCAAGGGCTACAGGTTCGATTCTGGTCCCGGCTCCAGCTTAAATCTCCTGGTGTTCAAGGCTCGGTTCTACCCCATAAATGGGGATGAATACTCGCAAAACACGCTGCCTTAGAAGCCATGTATCACGGCGCGGCGAGGGTTTTGTCGTTGATTTCAATAGCGAAATATCGAAATTGTCGCTCCGTGGGTTACCACCTCCTTTACAATAGGGCATGAATTTCTTTCTTTCCTATACCCTATTTCCGTTTTGCCCCCGCATTCAGCACATTTGCTGCCCCTCAATAGCGGCGGCCGCGTGAAAGTGCCCAAGCGGCTTGTGCCGCTCCTAGAGGAAGGCCTTATCGACGAAGTGCTTAGCCAGCTCATGAGCGGCAAAGAAGCCACCGTGTATGTCGTACGCAGCGGCGACGCCACGCGATGCGCAAAAGTGTACAAAGATGCCAAACAACGCAGCTTCCGGCAGGCAGCGTCGTACCGGGACGGCCGCAAGGTACAAAATTCCAGGCAGGCCCGCGCCATGGAAAAAGGCAGCCGCTACGGTCGCCAGATGCAGGAAGAAGTCTGGCAGAACGCCGAAGTGGACGCATTATTCCAGCTGGCCAATGCCGGCGTGCGCGTACCCCAGCCCTATATATGCACCGACGGCGTGTTGCTGATGGAACTGGTTGTGGATGCAGAGGGCGATGTCGCGCCGCGACTGAACGACGTGGACCTGACCCAAGAACGTGCTCTGGAGCTGCACGCCATGCTGCTCAACCAGGTTGTACGCATGCTTTGCGCAGGCGTCATACACGGCGATCTGTCCGAATACAACATCCTGCTTGCCGCCGATGGCCCGGTCATTATTGATCTGCCTCAGGCCGTTGACGCCGCCGCGAACACAGAAGCGGGCGCGATGCTGGTTCGCGACGTGAACAACCTTGCAGCGTATTTTGGGCGCTTTGCTCCAGAACTTCTATCTGCCAGCTATGGCAAGGAAATGTGGGCGCTTTACGAAGCGGGCGAACTTAACGTGGATGTCGAACTGACCGGCTATGTCGAACCCGACGCTAGCCCCGTGGATATGGACAGCCTGCTGCTGGAACTGGAAGATAGTCGCCTGGAAGAAGAGGCGCGGGTGCGCCGCGAGCAGCAATTGACCAGCACCCAGTAAGGGCGCTGAGCAACAACACCTGCTGGGTTCCAGGTGTTCTTGACACACCGCTATTTGAACCTGACCAAATCCTTAAAGATCAATTTCCCCCAGGTATTACCGCTGCCGTGAACCAACGCGCCGCCTTCCTTGAGGGGCCCCAGCGCAATCGGTGCATAACCCAGTTGCTCCGCCAGCGCCGCGACCGGCGCCACGGCATGTTCATCATCGCTGGATAAAAACACGACACGGCTGCCACCATTTACGCTCGGATCAGCGCCCAGAACGGCAGCCACCAGGTGGTTAAAGCCCTTTACAACGCTGGCATCGGTAAACGCCTTGGCGACAACAGCGGCCGACGGCAAGCCTTCGAGCTCTTCCTCGGAAATGCCGTAGGCATTTGTCGCATCGACAATCGTCTTACCACGCCAGCTTGCCAATAGCTTGGCCACTTCGCGATGTTCCCGAAACGGCACGGCCAGGAAGATTATGTCGGATGCGATGGCCTCCTGCAGCGTCGTGGGTACAACGGTCGGGCCAATCGCTTGTGCCTGCTGCGTCAACGCCTCGGGCGCACGTCGGCCGGCAACGCTCACTTCGATGTTCTTTCTTGCGAATGCCCGGGCAAGCGCCTGGCCTACCGAACCAAAACCAATTATTGAATAACTCATGCTAACTCTCCATTGATGGGCCGTTGTGATTAACCACGAACCCACATTCATTGATGACCGGTAGCGGGTACAGATATGACCGCACCCGCCGGACAATCACCACAATTAATCCCGTCTTGTGATCGAGATTCCATATTGATCGGCACCACCCATGTCGTCTTTTTCAAGTTGACCGGGCCAGGCCGCACGCTTTTGGCGTGATTTTTGAACACTATTTTTGCTGCAAATGCTCGGTGCGACCTCAGATGGCCGCAGTGCCGCCATCAACATACAACTCCACGCCATTCACAAAACTCGAATCGTCTGAAGCAAGAAACAGCGCCGCTGTCGCAATTTCTTCAGGCTTGCCCATCTTTCCGCGCGGAACCAGGGATTCGAAAGCTCGAATTGTTTCTTCGTCAAAAAGCTGCTCTTGAATCGGCGTGGCGATCTGCCCGGGGCTAAGCACATTTACGCGGATTTTTCGGCTCTTCAGTTCGTTAAGCCATCCGCGTGCGAAGGCGTGCAACGCTGCCTTGCTCCCCGCATACACACTGAAATCTGGAAACCCTTTCACAGACGCAATGGAGCCGGTCATAAAGATCGACCCGCCATCATTGAACAATGGCAGCGCCTTCTGGACGGTAAACAGCGTGCCGCGCGTATTCAGGTTGAACGTCGTATCAAAATGCTGCTCGGTAATCTCGCCCAAAGCAACGGCTTCGCCCGTGCCGGCACTCGCATACAGAACGTCAATCTTGCCCTTCTCCCGTTTAACTGTATCGAACAGACGGTCAAGATCGTCTAAATGGGCCGAATCTGCACGCACGCCGGTCACGTTTCGCCCAATAAGCTTAACGGCCTCATCCAATGCCTCTTGCCTTCTGCCGGTGATAAACACATAGGCGCCCTCTTCAACAAATCGCTTGGCGCTGGCTAACGCCATGCCACTTGATCCACCCGTAACAACTGCAACCTTGCCTTCTAGCTTTCCCATAACAGTTCCTTTTGTGGCGTAAAGCCACGTTTCTATTCCCATTTGCACGAATGTGCTGTATCTTATGGATCAGTGATCCACATCATGAAGAAAATCATAAATTAATCATGATTGAAATATCCGGATCACTGATCCGTTTATTTAGAATACGGATCAGCGATCCATTTGTCAAGGAAATTTATGCGAGCAGACGCAAAAAAAAATTACGACCATGTTCTTTCAGTCGCGCGTGGCGTAGTTAGCGAACATGGCGCCGATGCGTCCATGCGGGATATCGCGCGCCGGGCCGGCGTGGGGTTGGCCACCCTGCTGCGCCATTTCCCCACGCGAGAGGCCTTGTTCGATGCCTTGCTGCGCGAGAATCTGGACGCACTCACGCAAAAGGCAGTTGAACTTGAAACGTCAGCGCCCCCAGACGAAGCACTCGTGTCGTGGTTTCGTGAAGGCGTGGCATTCGTTCTGAGCTATAGCGGCGTGGTGGCCTTGATGGCGAGCGCCCACGAGGACCCGGAGTCCGCGCTTTTCGCTTCCTGCTCAGCAGTGCACGAAGCGGGTGCAAGACTATTGCAGCGTGCCCAGACCGAGGGAACGGCGCGCACCGATATGCAAGGGATTGACCTGTTCGCCCTCATGTCTGCGCTCGGCTGGGTCGGGGACCAACCCGCATTTACGCCGCGGGGAGATTATCTTTTTGATCTTATTGCGAGTGCAATTTTGACAAACCAGCCTGGCAACGTGGTCAAGAAGGCCAAGAAAGCCAAAAAGGCACCAAAATAAAACGCAGGCAATGGTTGTCTGCAGATCGCCGGATGGCGGTTGCGATGATTGGCACCGGCGGCCATTTGTGCAAAAGTCCCGGCAAAGATAACCAATGCAGCGGCATCTTGTCGAAAGTGCTCAGCAACTGTTGACGAGGGCGATAAGACGTTGGAGCGGCCACTCACACATGTCGTGTGAGTGGCCGCTCTTGAATCTGTCGGCCATTAAATCCACAAATCATTCTGGGCCGTTCGTTCTCCTGTTTGCTCCCCGGTATTTAAAGTACCGTGCGGTTCTATCAGCATCAGTTTTACTTCTCTGGCGGCATAGGGTTTGTGCTCAACGCCTTTGGGAACGACATATAGCTCGCCTTGCCGCAGCAAGACGCTGCCATCGCGAAAGTCAATACGCAGCTCGCCCTCCAGCACGAGGAAGGCCTCATCAGTATCAAAGTGGGTATGCCAAATGAAATCGCCTTCCAGGCGGGCGATCTTGAACTGGTAGTCGTTCATTTGGGCCACGACCTTGGGTTTCCATTGTTCGCTGAAAAGACCGAACTTTTGAGCGAGGTTGATGACGTGATAGCTGTCTACGGGGGATGTATGTGTCATGCTGATATCTCGTTGAAAACAAAGAGATTTGCATAATAAAGAATGATGCGCTGCTCGTCTTGCACGATCGTGCAACTCATCGTCGCCGCTGCCCTATCGCAGCTGGCTGACCAGCTTCAGCCATCTCGCCGGGGGGATGCCATACGCAGACATGAACTGGCGCGACATATGGCTCTGGTCGAAAAAGCCTGCCGTTAACGCTGATTCGGCGACAGTCTTGCCCGACATCATCAGCCGCCGGGCAAAAGCCAGGCGACGCATGCTTAGGTAACGATAGGGACTGGTGCCATAGAGCGACCGGAAATCCCGGCATAACTGCCAACGATCCAAGCCACTGGCTTGTGCCAGCGTGTCCAATGTCATGCCCTGTTCGAGTGAGTCGTTGATATAGGCCCGAGCACGCTCCACCGCAATGAAGTCCGGTTGACGCCGGATGGTACGCGTGCCGGCGACGGCGACCAGCGCATGTGCAAGATCGCTCAGTGCGTTATCCTCTTGCATAGGGTCGGTATCCACGCCCACGCCCTGTAGTAATGGTTCCATTGCCGCCCGAAGCCGACCGTCCCTTGATAGCCCCCCTTCAATAAATGGCAGTGGCTTTCCGCCAAGGATCTGCTGGATCAAGGACGGTTCGATGTACACCATTCGATAATGAAAACCCGCTTCTGTGCCAGCCTCTCCGTCATGAAGCTCATCAGGGTGCAATACCAGAATCGTACCCGGAACGCTATGACGCTGGGCATAACGGTAATGGAAACGCTGCACACCATCCAGGGTGATCCCAATGGCATAAGTATCGTGTCGATGGGGTGCATAACCGTGGCCACGAAAATAGGCTTCGATACGCTCTATTTTTCCTGGCTGAGTAGCGTGTTGGACCCAATCGTGACGTGTCGGTTTGGACATCTCATTTATCACTTAAAACTCGGCCTGATATAAAAATACTGGCATTCTGATGCTTAATTATATATCTCCGAGTAAAGAAGACGAGTAGAAGGTAATCTCAAAGACCGTTCAGGGTTGCTCTGGCCATTATGGCTACGACCTCGCCGGTACCAGCGAATCCGACGATGTAGTCTGGATGCGGCGGTGGCGAAGTTGCGCAGTTGATCAGATCGCCGCCTTCAATGGCGACCGCTTCAGTGCAGATGATGACGCCATCCGGCGGGCATACCGGATCGGGAACCTCTTTGTAACGCAGGAAATCGGGAACGCCTGGTAGATCGTAGATGGCTGCTTTCTTCGCTCTCCTCATTCTGAGCTCACAGCGCTCATCCAGGCGCCGCCAAAGGACAAAGGGACTTGGGTCAGGGAACAGCCTGGAGGGAGCAACACACTGGCCAGGACTCAAGTGTCGGCCCTGTTCTCACCGTCCAGCATTTCGGCAACGACAGCGACTACGGATTGTCAGCCAGCGTCTGGACGCGCGATATCAACCGCGCCCTGCGCGTCGCTGGGGCGTTGGTCATTCACACTGCGGGCAAGGCCGCGGCGACACCCAGATGCCTGAGCCCGCCCTCCTCCTCAAGCCGAGATCCACCCGAGCGGAATAGGCACATTATGCGCCTGAGACACCAGCCCGAAGGCGTGATGGCCCTTTGCTGTAATAAAGACAATTGCCGCGATGAATGCCCCAAGACATTGAACTGGCGCACCCGATCGTCAACACGTTTGTACTCCAAGCCATCGGAAAGAACCATGTTATCCTCACTATCGACACAGCCTACTCTAGAGGAATCTCATCATGACCAAAGCATCCGATCTTTTCATCCAGTGCCTGGAGGAAGAGGAGGTGGAATATATTTTTGGGGTTCCCGGCGAGGAGAATCTCGATATGCTCGACAGCCTCAGCCGCTCGACCAAGATCCAGCTGATCCTTACCCGGCACGAGCAGGGGGCAGGCTTCATGGCCGCGACCTATGGCCGGCATACCGGCAAGACCGGCGTGTGCATGGCGACGCTGGGACCGGGCGCAACCAATTTGGTTACCGCCGCCGCCTATGCGCAGCTTGGTGGCATGCCGATCCTGATGGTCACCGGGCAAAAACCGATCAAGAAGTCGAAGCAAGGTCGCTTCCAAATCCTCGATGTGGTCGACATGATGAAGCCGCTGACCAAGTTCACCCACCAGCTCGCCAGCGCCGACAACATCCCCAGCCGTGTGCGCGAGGCCTTCCGGCTTGCCGAAGAGGAGAAGCCCGGCGCAACGCATATCGAGTTTCCCGAGGACGTCGCCGACGAAAAAACCGAATTGGTGCCGCTCAAGCGCAGCCACACGCGGCGGCCCAATGCCGATGTGAAGTCGGTACGCGCTGCGGCACATGCGCTCGAAAAGGCCAGGTCTCCAATTTTGGTGATCGGCGCAGGCGCCAACCGCACCATGACCAGCCGGATGCTGCTCCAGTTCATCGAAAAAACCGGCATCCCGTTCCTTACCACTCAGCTCGGCAAGGGTGTGATCGACGAACGTCACCCCAAGTTTGTCGGCTGCGCGGCCCTGTCGACGGGCGACTTTGTTCACCGCGCGGTCGAGGCCGCCGACCTTATCGTCAATATCGGTCATGACGTGATCGAGAAGCCGCCGTTCTTCATGCGGGCCGGCGGCACGCAGGTGATCCACATCTCGTCAAAAACCGCCGAGGTCGATTCGGTCTACTTCCCGCAGATCGAGGTTATCGGCGACATCGCCAACGCGGTCTGGCAGATCAAGCAAGACATCGTTCCCAATGGGGGCTGGACGTTCGACGCGATGCTGGCGGCACGCAAGGGTCAGGTCGCGCACACCGCGTCGCTCTCGGGCGATGCACGCTTTCCCATCTTCCCGTCCTTTCTGGTCGAACAGGTCCGCGCGGCGATGCCCGAAGACGGCATCATATGTCTCGACAACGGAGTGTACAAAATCTGGTTCGCGCGCGACTATCCGGCTTACCGCCCCAATACCGTGCTGCTCGATAATGCGCTCGCCACGATGGGCGCAGGCCTGCCCTCGGCAATGGCCTCGGCGATGGTCTATCCCAATCGCAAGGTGATGGCGATCTGCGGCGATGGCGGCTTCATGATGAACAGCCAGGAAATGGAAACCGCCGTTCGCTTAAAGCTCAACCTCACCGTGCTGATCCTTAATGACAACAGCTATGGAATGATCCGCTGGAAGCAGGCGCACATGGGCTTCAAGGACTGGGGTCTGACCTATGGCAACCCAGATTTCGTCAAGTACGCGGAAAGCTATGGCGCGTTCGGCCATCGCGCCCAAAGCGCCGAGCATCTCAAGCAGCTGCTCGCGCATACCCGCGACACGGCGGGCGTCCATCTGATCGACTGCCCTGTTGACTATTCGGAGAATGACCAAATCCTCCACACCGACATAAATACGCTGTCGAAAGAATTGCAATCGCTGCCCCTTTCCCCGGTTTCGCCGGAAAGCGGGATGCGCTCCGGGAGTGTCGAATGACCATGCTCAAGTCCGTCTATCCGCTCTATCTAAACAACGTGGCGCAACAGCCGAACGCCGATCTCGCAGTGACCGACAAGTTCACCGGCGAGGTCGCGTTCCGCGTCGCGCAGGCCGATGCCGCGACGATCGATGCGGCGATCGGGGGTGCGGTCGAGGCGGCAGAACCGATGGCTCGGATGGCTAGCTACGAGCGCCAGGCGGTACTCTCCCATTGCGTCACCCGTTTCACCGAGCGGTTCGACGAGCTCGCGTACGCGCTGTGCGTAGAGGCGGGCAAGCCGATCAAGGATAGCGAGGGTGAGGTCGGCCGGCTGATAGACACCTTCCGCATCGCCGCCGAGGAGTCGGTGCGGATGACCGGAGAGGTCCAGTCGCTCGACATTTCGGCGCGCGCCAAGGGCTATCAGGGCATCTGGAAGCGCGTGCCCATCGGACCGTGCTCATTCATCTCGCCCTTCAACTTTCCGCTCAACCTAGCCGCGCACGAGATCGCCCCGGCGCTTGCGGTAGGCTGTCCGTTCGTGATGAAACCGGCGAGCCGCACCCCCTTGGGCGCGATCATCATCGGTGAAGTGCTTGCCGAGACCGACCTACCTAAGGGCGCATTCTCCATCCTACCCGCCAGTCGCGACGGGGCCGACTTGTTCACCACCGACGACCGACTCAAGCTGCTCTCGTTCACCGGGTCGCCCGATGTCGGCTGGGACCTCAAGGCCCGCTGCGGCAAAAAGAAGGTGGTGCTCGAGCTAGGCGGCAATGCCGCGGTGATTGTCGATGCTGATGCCGATCTCGACGATGCGCTCGAACGCGTCATTTTCGGCGCCTTCTACCAGTCGGGGCAGAGCTGTATCGGAGTGCAGCGCATCATTATCCATGCCGATGTCTACGACCGTTTCCGCGACATGCTGATCGCCAGGACAAAGACCCTGGTAGCGGGCGACCCCAAGCAGCGCGACACGTTCATCGGCCCAATGATCCATTTCAAGGAAGCAATGCGGCTCGAAACCTGGGTCAACGAGGCGGTTGTCGCTGGCGGTAGGCTGCTCTGCGGCGGCAACCGCGACGGCGCGATGCTCGATGCCACCCTGCTCGAAGCCGTGCCTGCCAACACCAGGATTGTCACTGAAGAAGCGTTCGGCCCGGTCGCTTTGCTGTCGAGCTTCACTGATTTCAATGCCGCACTCGCCGAGGTCAACGCCTCCAAATTCGGGTTACAGGCGGGAGTCTTCACCCGCGATCTGTTCAAGATGTTCGACGCCTGGGATCATCTCGATGTCGGCGGGGTGGTGATCAACGACGTGCCCAGCTACCGCGTCGACAACATGCCCTATGGCGGGGTCAAGGATTCGGGCCTAGGCCGCGAAGGCGTGCGTTTCGCGATGGAAGACATGACCGAAATCCGCAACCTAGTGATTCGCCGACCGATCAGAGCAGGCGCGCTTCCTACAAGTCTGTAATGACGCAGCGCCCGTTCTGCAACGGCATGGCTGTTCGATCCCACGGCCGCAATCGCTTTGATTCCAAGTTGTTTGGCAGAGGCCTGGTCGATGGCGTCCATCCCTACGCCATGTCGACCAATGACCTTCAGTTTGCGAGAGGCTGCTAGTACGCGTTCATTGATTTTTCCGTAACGAGATAAGATGGCCACCGGCTGTTCGCGCTCGACGCGTGCAACTAATTCGTCTTGATTGAAGCGTGCGCCGGTGTAACAAGGACATTAGTCCTTTAACAAAGCGACCGCATCCGGATGGATTTTTTCTTCGGCAATAACGATGGCTTCTTGGGTCATTAATTTCTCACTTCATGGTGAAACGACGCTTAATGATCACGATACACCCGCTAGAGGTGCTCGCTGTCCGAGAGTGCTCCAGCTTTACGCAAAGCATCTTCAAGCCACGACGCAGAGGTATTGCCGCGCTGGATCTGATTCATGCGAGTGGCTTCGTCTGCCTCCTTTTTTGCTGCCAATGGCAAAAGCGCAGGGACATCCTTGCGCTCAAGGACGACCACACCGTCTACGTCCGCCACGACGAGATCTCCAGGGTACACTGTGACTCCGCCACAGCTCAACGGCATACCGATACGACCCGCTACGTTTTTCGTCGGGCCGTTAGGATTGGTTCCCACAGAAAACACGGGAAAACCCAGAGACTCGAGCTCCTCACGGTCTCGTACTGCACCGTCAACGACGACGCCAGCGAGGTGACGAACTTTGCAAGCGTTCATCATCAAAGCACCCATCAGCGCTGCGGTCATGTCGCTCTTGCCATCTATGACGAGCACATCGCCCGGCCTGGCTAGCGCGATCGCCGCATGAATCATAAGGTTATCGCCCGGACGCACATCGACAGTGAAGGCAGGCCCAGCGAGCTTCATGCCGGGCTCGACAGCCACAATGCGCCCATGCATCGCACCGCGGCGACCATTCACGTCGGCGAAAATCGCCGCTTGATACCGGCTGGCTTGCGCGACATGCTCGGCAGACACACGTTCGAAATTGCGATTTATGTTGGTGGACGTCATTGGGTCTTCACTCCCTTCCACTGCATTGATAGTAATGCCATTGTTAATTCCTTTTAATAGTAAATCAGTGACTTATCGCCGCCTCAACAAAGGCCTGCGTCACGCCATAGTATTTTCATGCGTTAATATCTTCACGCTACCAGTGAAGGGTCACACCTGCAGGCTCGCGCAAAAACGCCTGATCCGTACAAGCGCCTCGGTAAGGTGGCTCTCGCTGGCCGCGTACGAAATGCGGAAGTGGCCGGCGGTGCCGAACGCACTGCCCTGGACAACAGCCACGCCTTCGCCGCTCAGCAGTTCCAGTGCAAAGGACTCGTCGTTTTCGATCCGCACACCAGACGGTGTTTTTTTGCCGAAAGCCCCTTCGCAGGAGGGAAAGACATAGAAGGCACCTTCTGGTCGCAGGCAACGGATGCCGCTGCATTCGTTCAGGGCGTCCACCACCATGTCTCTGCGGCGACGGAATGCTTCGCGCCGGGTTGCAAGGTAGTCCTGTGGTCCGTCGAGCGCCTCAACTGCCGCCCATTGAGCCACCGAACTCGCAGCGGAGGTGACCTGCCCCTGGAGTACTTCCATGGCTTTGATCAGTTTGACAGGGCCGGCACCGTAACCGATGCGCCATCCGGTCATGGCATAGCCTTTGGATACACCGTTGATCGTGAGGGTGCGCTCTTTTAACCGAGGCTCCACCTGAGCGAGGGTACGGTACGCGAAATCGTCATAGACGAGGTGTTCATAAATGTCGTCGCACATGACCAGCACCTGGTCGTGGTCCACGATCACATCAGCAAGACTGCGCAGTTCCTGCTCGGTGTAGGCTGCGCCCGAGGGGTTCGACGGCGAGTTCAGAATCACCCACTTGGTCTTCGGCGTGATCGCTTTTGCCAGCGCTTCGGGGGTAAGCTTCAGCCCGTGGTCCATGCTGGTGGTCACAATGACAGGTTCGCCATTGCACAGCGCCACGATCTCCGGGTAGGACACCCAATAGGGGGCAGGGATGATGACCTCGTCGCCCTCGTTCAGGGTGGCAAGCAGTGCGTTGGCAATGACATGTTTGCCGCCGCTGCAAACGATGGTTTCCTCGCGTTGGTAAGAGAGGCCGTTTTCCCTCTCGAACTTCTTGGTGATAGCGTCGCGCAGTTCGGGAATGCCGCTGACAGGCGTATAGCGGGTTTTGCCGTCTGTGATGGCTCGAATGGCCGCGAGGCGAATATTATCGGGTGTATCGAAATCTGGCTCGCCCGTGCTCAAGGCGATGATGTCGCGGCCCTGTGCTGCCAAATCGCGTGCGCGCTGGGTCGCGCCAATGGTGCTCGACGGTTTGATACGGGAAAGTGAAGATGATAGATATGTCATAGGTTTCTCAAACAGCTCATGCGTGCCGGATGTCCGACACGAACTTCCTGGCGCGTGGGTGTTGGGGGTTGGTAAAAAATTCATCGGGTGTAGAACGTTCCACGATCGCGCCGGCGTCCATGAACAGGATCCGATCGGCCACCTCGCGCGCGAAGCCCATCTCGTGCGTTACGCACACCATCGTCATGCCATCGGCCGCGAGCTGCTTCATCACGTTCAAAACCTCGCCGACCATCTCCGGGTCAAGCGCGCTCGTCGGTTCGTCAAAAAGCATGACCGGTGGCTGCATGGCCAGAGCGCGTGCGATGGCCACACGTTGCTGCTGTCCGCCCGATAGCTGGGGGGGAAAGTCATCGGCTTTGCTCGCCAATCCAACTTTCTCCAGCAAGGCAAGAGACCGTTCACGCGCTTCCTGAGCTGACAAACGCGACACCGCCGTCGGGCCGATGGATACGTTCTGAAGGACGCTGAGATGTGGAAAAAGGTTAAAGCTCTGGAAGACGAAGCCGATACGGCTGCGCAGAGCGTTGACGTTGACATTCGGCGCATTGGTGTCCTGGCCATCAACCATGATCGTGCCGCCCGAGATTGGCTCAAGCCGGTTCACCGTGCGGATCAGTGTCGACTTGCCCGATCCCGAAGGCCCGCAGACAACAACGACTTCGCCCTTGGCGATCGTCTCGGTGATACCGTCTAGCGCTTTGTACTCACCGTAGTATTTCTGGACTTCCTGGAAGACGATCATTTTAGACACTCCTTGGCATCACACGGCGACGCTCATTGATTGTTTTTTCCAGCTTCTCGACCGCCAGACTAAGCGACCAGCAGATGAGGAAGTAGGTTGCAGCCAAAATCAGGTACACCTTGAAAGGTTGGGTGAGTAGCTGCGCGTTGACCTGATATGCGGCGTAGGTCAGTTCGTTTACGCTGATGATGTAGCCCAGCGACGTGTTTTTGATGAGATTGATGAATTGATTGAGGATGCTCGGCGTCATATTCACGAGCGCCTGCGGCAGCACGATCTTTCGCATCGTTTGCACGTAGGTCATCCCGATGGCGCGTGCGGCTTCTACCTGACCCTTTGGTATGGCTTCGATGCCCGCACGTACCACCTCGCCCATGAAGGCGAGTTCATACAACACCAGCGCGCAGATGACAGTGGTGACCCCGGAGACAGAGCGACCGATCACCAGAGGCACGATGAAGTAGGCCCAGAAGATCAGCAACAACACAGGCAGTCCGCGCACGGCATTGACGATCAGGCCAGCGCCTAGACGGAACGCACGAAATGGACTCGTGCGTGCCATGCCGATCAACACGGCCAAGGGGAACGAAATCACAAGTCCGGCAATGGCCAGGCACAGAGTGAGGGCGAGGCCGCCCAAGGGACCGTAAGGGTACTGACCAACCAAGAGTAACAGCCCATACCTGTCCAGAATATCGATCATGCAGTTCTCCTTGTGTTCTTCAGGCGTTCACTCCAATAGTGGCCGACGAAGATCAGCACGAATGAACAGATCCAGTAGAAGACCGAAGCGACGGCGAAGGCTTCAAAGGTGCGAAAGCTCTCATTCTCTATCTGGCGTGATGCGTAGGTGATTTCCGCAAGACCTACGGTCATCGCCAGGCTGGTCGACTTGAACAGGCTCAGCGATTGGTTCACCAGCGGTGGCAAGGCTGCCCGCAGCGCCTGTGGAACGAGTACGATGCGCATGGACTGCAGGTAGGTCATGCCGATCGCCCGCGCGGCTTCCAACTGGCTGTGTGGCAGTGACCGCAGGCCGCTGCGCAGATCCTCCGACATGTACGCGGCACAATTCCAGGAGAGAGCGATCCACACCAGGACGAACTCGCTGTCGTGCGTGTTGATCCAGGTCTGCCCTGCTTCTGGCAGGAGCTGTGGCACACCGAAGTACCATAGAAAGACCTGAACCAGTTGCGGCACGTTGCGGTGGTAGGCGACAAACGCCTTGGTAAACGCCGCCAGCAAACTGACGCCGGACTGTCGCAAGGCGAGTAGAAAAAGCGATAGTACGAAGCCCGCGAGCCAGCATGCAGCAAAGAGTACCAGCGTCATTGTTGCACCGGCCAGCAGCCAGCTTAGGTACTTGCCCTGAAGCACCACACCGAAATTGAGTAGTTCCATAGTGCCAACGATGAAGAGTTACAGGGATCGATCAAAGGTCAGACAAGGGAGTCAGCTTCTTTTCGCGGGGAATCTTGAACTTCGTGCTTGGGCCGTACCACTTGTTCCACATGACATCGAGCTGACCGCTGTCTTCCATCAGGTGCAGTGCCTTGTTCACGGCGTCGAGCAACTCGGGCTCGCCTTTTTTAATGCCAAGACCGGTCGGCTCGAAGAACAAGGACTCGTCCAGGAATCTGAACTTGCCTTCGCCTTGGTCGACAAAACGTGCGCCCGCCGCCTGGCCGATCGCAAGGCCCTGCACTTTGCCTTGCGCCAGCGCCAGGAATGCAGTGGAGCTGTCCTGATAGGTCACCACTTCAGCGCTAGGAATCCGTTCTCGTGTGAAGGTCTCAGGAGTGCTGCCTTTGTTGGCGCTGATTTTTTTTCCAGCCAGATCAGCAAAGGTTTTGATACCCGACGAATTCGAAACAACGATTTTGATGGGTAACTGGTAATGAATGTCGGAGTATGCAATTCGCGTAGCCCTCTCCTTGGTGTAGCCCATGGCGGCAGCGACCACGTCAACGCGTCCCAGGCTAAGTTCGGGAATGCGTGCTTCTACGGCGATAGGCTTGTGTTCGAGAGTGACGCCCAATCGCTTGGCCAACGCATTGCAAAGGTCAATGTCAAAACCGACATACTGACGGGTGCGCGGGTCCTGAAAAGCCAGAGGCTCAGTCCCCGACAGCGTGGCGCAAACCAAGCGACCCCGACTCTTGATCTCCTCCAGACGATTGGCGTGTGCGGTGGTAGCAACGCCTGAAAGCGCAACGAGCAGGCAGCAACCTAGCGCCTGCCGGGAAATGGTCTTGAATGTGGTGAACATGTGGCCTCCTTCTGAATGGGGCGATTTCATTTGTGATGGCCCCAGGTCTTGGAACCGATTGGTGATTTATGCTTTTCCGTCAGGTGTCTTGGATCAGACTTTGCGAATGGCCCTCTGTCCGACTGGACGACTTCCTGTGGGCGCTCGTTGACAAACAGCTGGAACACATCGGGGCGCGCGTAATGGCCAGTGACATCGAGGTCGTATTTGCCGCGAATGGTATCGTCCAGGTCGATCTCAGCCACCATTACGGCTGCACCCTCGAAATTGGGGCCTGCCAGAAAGTTCCCGAAGGGATCGACGATGCAGCTTCCACCCCGGGTCAGCGGTTGTGCGGGGTCCGAACTTGCTACGCTCACATAGTCTGACGGATAGTCAGAAGCGGTGGCGTACTGGTTGGCGCTAAACACAAAGCAACGCCCCTCCATAGCGATGTGCTGCATCGAAGCTGGCCAGATGTCGCTGCTGGCAAGCGTTGGTGCACAGTACAGTTCGATGCCTTTCGAGTACATGGTAGTGCGTAGCAAAGGCATGTAATTTTCCCAGCAAATCACCGCACCGAGCCTGCCCAAATCTGTCGCATACACGGGAAGCGTAGAGCCGTCCCCGAAACCCCAGATGGTTCGCTCGCTGCCGGTGGGCATCAGCTTGCGATGTTTGCCCAGGAAGTTTCCCTTGTTGTCGAAAAAAACGACGGTGCAGTAAAGGGTACCGCCCGCTCGTTCAACCACACCTGTGACCAAATACACGCCAAGGTCTTTGGCCAGTACGGCGAGTTCGTCGATGTAAGGGCCGGGCACATCAATGGCGTTGCGGTGATAGCGCAGGAACTCGTCCCGGCCTTGCTCACTTCTGCCACCAACGTAGGCGCCGAATGTACTGCCCTTGGGATAAGTACCGAGCATTGCTTCAGGAAAGACGACTAGCGAGGCACCCTGATCACGCGCCTGATTCGCCAGCTCTTTCATGCGCAGCATGGTCCGATAGTTGTCGAAGGCGACTGCAGCCGACTGCACGACTGCAGCCTTAAATATTTTTTGCATGATATGTATAATGAAATATAGGTATTAGTAATGCGCTTGTGGCGAAGTTAGTCCAAACTCATTGGCGCTTGATCTTGCCCTTGCGTACTGTTTCGGCCCACTTGGCCGATTCCTTCTGTAAAAAGGTGGCAAACTCGGCCGGAGTATTGCCGATGGGCTGCGCGCCAATTTCAGCGAAACGCTGCTTCAACGCTTCGTCCTGAAGTGACTCGACCACTGCCTTGTGCAGACGGTCGATGACCGCTTCGGGCGTGCCCGCCGGCAGCAGCAGGCCAGCCCATTCGTACACCTCGAAGCCTGGCAACGCACTCTCGGCAACGGCAGGCACGTCGGGCAGCAAAGGGGAACGTTCAGCAGAGGAAATCGCCAACGCGCGTAACTTGCCCGCCGAGATCAGCGGATAGCACGCTGCGATATTGCTGAACATGACATCGACCTGCCCTCCCATCGTGTCCGAGATCGCTGGCCCGCCGCTCTTATAAGGCACGTGCAGCATATCCAGACCGAGACCCTGCCGATACAGCTCGGTTGCCATGCGCTGCACCGTGCCGCTGCCTCCTGAAGCAAAGGTCAGCTTGCCGGGTTGGTCCTTGGCGCGGGCGATCAGGTCTGCCTGGTCCTTGATCGATGACTCCTTGCGCACGACCAGCACGTTGGGCATCATGGTGATCAGCGACAGTGGCTGAAAATCCTTGTTGGTAAACGGCAGGCTTTTGAACAGCGCCTGATTGATGGAGGACGGCGTCGCGTCATACAGCAGGGTATATCCGTCAGCCGGCGCACGTGCCACAAGGGATTTGCCAATAATGCCGCTTGCCCCGGGTCTGTTGTCCACGATCACGCTGGTACCCAGATTGGTGCCCATGCGCACCGCCAGTTGTCGAGCCAAAGCGTCGGCCGCTCCGCCAGGCGCGTAGGGTACGACGATGGTCACAGGGCGCTCAGGATAGGCCGCAAGTGCAGCACCGGCAAGCAAGGAACTGGCGAGAAAAAAGGTTTTCAGAATGGTTTTCATTGGGTGTCTGCCAGAGAGATTTATTGTTCGATCAGTGGGCCATCTCAGGCAGACCGTGTTCCAATCGCGGGCGTGGTGGAAGACCGAAAGCTTCAGGCGCGGGAACGCCCATGCGGGCAGTGCCAGGCCCGAAACGCTCGGCAAATTCGGGCGCAAGAGGACGCACATCTGTGCGCATCCAAAGCCGTAGTAGATGGCGCTTCTTGTCCTCCTCTTCGTAATCTTCGAAGGCCGTGCGCGAATGCACTGTCACGTGGTTGTTCAATAGCTGCATATCGCCCGGCTCCATCTCCATCTCGAAGCACAGTGACTTGCTGCCGGCGAGTTCGTCGAAAAGATCCATCGCTTCAACTTGCTCAGGCGTCGCCGGAATGCCGCTCTTCTCGAACGCAGGTTCTATCGCGTTGCGAAGGTAACGACAGCTGAGCTTGCCTTCGAAGAGACTGAATACCGGAATGCGGTGCTCGGACAGCGGGGTGCGACCCGGCAAGTGCTCCCCCTTCAGGTCATAGAAGAACCCCGCAAACAGCGGTTCGAGCAGTTCGGGCTTGCGCTTTAGTATTTCATTGTGAATTGAGGTCGTACTTGTGATGCGACTGAGGCCACCGGTGCGCGACACGCGCAGACATAAGAGACCCACGACGTCGCAGTTGTCGCAATGGAAGTTGAGCTTGGCGCTGGTGTTGTAGCCACGTGTCTTATGGCCGTACTTCACCCCTTCATCTTTCACATGGCCGAGTAAGTGCGCACGCGAGTTCTGCGTGACCGGTTGCCCAAGATGCCGGCCGATGCCCCAGTAGATCCGCGATGCGTCGTCCTTCGAGTAGTTCAGAACCGGCAGGCCCCGCAGCACAGCCATGCCAATGCCGTCTTCGACTTGTGCGGCTACTTTGTTTAGCATCACCAGGGTCTTGTCTAGAGGAAAGTCCTCTTTTGTGATGTCGGTGATCGGCATGTGCTTCACCTTCTCCAAAGCAGCGTCAAGCTCGGCGATCTGCTCTGGCGTGAAGCGATAAATCCAGCTTTGATCGCCGTTTACTTGGGCTGCCGTCCACGCGCTGGCATCTTCAATAGGTTTGCGTTGTTTCACTTTGGTCTCCCTGAGCGGTGAAAAGGTATTGGGCGTACTGCCTACGATTGCTATGGTATGATCGGTTGAAGAATAAAAAAAGCGATATTTATCGATTCTTTATTATCGTCAAATGGAATGAGATAGAGTCATGACTTTCAAACAGCTGGAGGCATTCTTCTGGGTCGTACAGTTGGGTGGATTCGCACACGCCGCAAACAAGCTCGCGACGACGCAGTCCGCTGTGTCCAAGCGCGTGCAGGAACTCGAGGAAACTGTTAAAACGCAGCTCTTCGACCGCTCGCAAAGAACTGCGCGCTTGACCGAGAAAGGTGAAGAAATGTTCTTTATCGCCAAGCGCTTTCTACGCCAGCGCGAGGAAGCACTTGAGCAGTTCGAACGCCCCGAGGTAGTGGAGCGTCGTCTGCGTATTGGCATGACCGAGCTTCCCGCTATGACATGGCTCCCGCGACTGGTCAACGCGGTGCAGAGCCGCTACCCCAAGGCGCACTTCGAGCCAGACGTCGACGACAGTTTTAGCCTGCGCGAGAAAGTCCTGAGCGAACGTCTTGATTTAATTGTTGTGCCCGACCTCTTCGAGGATGTCCGCCTGCTAAAGACACGCATCGGTGCCGTGCGAAATGCTTGGATGTGCAAGCCGGGCCTCATAGACACGAAGTCTAAGCTTCGCGTCCACGATATTGCCCAGCGGCGCCTTCTCACTCAGGGCCAACTATCGGCGACTGGCGTTCTTTACGAAGATTGGTTCAAGGCAGCAGGGCTGGAGCCCGTCGAGCGCATCACAAGCAATAATCTCGTGGCGATTATCGGTATGACGGTCTCTGGACTTGGCGTGAGCCATCTACCCGTGCATTGCCTAAAACCGATGATCGATGCTGGTCTGCTGCAGGTATTACATGTCACGCCAGTTGTGCCCGATGTGCCTTTTGTCGCTGTTCAGCGCGCAGATCGACGAAGCACCTTGGTGACGGACCTGGTCCGGCTGGCCAGGGATTGCTGCTCATTTGACAGGCCCTTCCAGGCGGCCACTGAATCGGCTTGAAATGATCGATAACAAACAGGTTGTTCTTCCTTTTCAAAATCTTGTTACGCTCTCGCTGCATCGAAAGTGCCCTCACGCAACACCTTCATATTTGGCCTGTTCCCTCTAAAGAGGTGGTACGTTCATTGCGGACCAAGGTAACAGTTTAATTCTTCATTGCTAAAAATGTTGGCGAGCGATCAACCTTTAAATAGCCTATTTCCATGCGTCACAGCCTCGTTTGTGACAGAAAAAATGCCGAGCACCTGTGGGCAGCTTCGTCCCAACAGCTCTGACACTCGTTGTTTAACGTAGGGCTGGTGCCACCGCTCGACCGTGGCGCTGCCGATGCGGTGCGTTGTGCTCAGTTTGCGCTGACTCACTCCGCCGTCATGGGCTTCAAAATCCTCGGGCCTTCGGATTGCTGTCGGCTTTCACGATCGTGCCGTGGCCTCTTGGGCTTTCCATTCGTCCGAGGCGCTGCGTAGTGCTGAGAGCCCGCTGGCGATGGAGAATTGATCGGCGCTACCGCGACGTATACAAGCAAGCAGCCTTCGCACAGGAGCATGGGCGCCCACTAGACGAACCCGCTTGACCTCCTGACCCGATGTTAAATGAGCAAGCCGAGGAAATAGGCAGATTCCGTATCCATGGGCAACCAGAGCCCCCACTGCGCACCAATCAATAGCGTTGTGAGCTAGGCGAGGCATGAAGCCGGCGGCGGCACAGGCACTCAACAAGAGTTGGTGCTGGTCACGCTGATCTCCCGCCTGAATCCAGATTTCTTCTGCTGCATCGCTCAGGCTTACGTCATCTCGCAAAGCGAACCGATGTTGCGCAGGGACCAACAGGTCCTGAGGTTCTTCCAGAAGCACTTGCTGCTCGAACCTGCCGTCGTTCGGGGCAGGCCCGTCGGGCGTCGGGATGATTACCGCAATATCCACCTGTCCGGCGACCAGGAGTTTGAACCGATTCTCGCCTGCGTACTCTCCGAGATCAAAGGTCATACGTGGGTATTGGCGCCTGAGCTTTACCATGGCTGGAGCAATAATACTGGACAGCGCTGTGGCAATCCCGGCTATTCGCAGGTGGCCAGCCTCTCCGTCTCGGTATGCATCCAAATCTGCGCTTGTCCGTTCCCATTGCGCATATAGGATATCGGCGTGTTCAATAATGGCAAGTGCTGCGGCTGTAAGGCGGACCCTGCGCCCGTCAGGCTCGAGCAATCGTACGCCAAGGTCTTCAGCAAGGTGGCGAAGCTGCTGTGAAACGGTGGACGGCGTGAGATGCAGCGTGAGGGCAGCCGCTGTGACGGTGCCCTCGGACGCCAATACGCGCAGGGTACGAAGTCGATGATCAATCATGTAATTTTTCCACAAGGTATTGTATATAAATATTCGATATACGTACATGAATGTATGTGTAAAACTGTCTTTTTCAAAGATTCAAATCGAACATGGATTTCATTTATGATTGAGAAAATTGTCGCTGGCCTTTGGGCGGGATACGGACTCGCCGTGCCCCTGGGCGCGGTAGCGGTGCTAATGGTCGACATGACCGCACGGTCGTCTTTTCGTGTCGGTGCCGCAGCAGCAATGGGTGCCGTCACAGTAGACGGTTTATATGCCATAGCGGCGGTGACTGGTGGGAGCGCGCTTGCCATTGCCATTCAGCCTTATTCGCAACCCTTGCGGTGGATGGCCGCTATCGTCCTTATTGTGATGGCAGCCCATATTGTGATGGCTACGGTACATAAAGAGGAACGCACGTCATCTGCGGCATCGGTTCGCATAACCTGCCGGCGCGCCTATTTCACATTCTTTTGTCTGACGGCACTTAACCCCTGGCCCGCGATCTATTTTGTGTCGCTGGTCCTTGGAGAACAGGCGACGCGCGAGATGGCCCCGTCACACGCTACAGCCTATATCGCCGCGATCGTTGTTGCCTCCGCCAGTTGGCAGCTTCTTTTGGCAGGCGGAGGCGCTACACTCGGCCGTAAACTCACGAGTGACCGCGGGAGAACTGTTACGGCGTTTATCTCGGGAGGACTCATCGTTGCGCTGGCATTCAACATGGTCGTATAACGGGCTTGTGCCGAGTTCTGACCGCTTGCGCTTATGTCGCGTCAGTGAGTGCAGCGTCAACCAGACCAAAGATGGTTTGGCGCCGTGCGAGACAAATCATTTGTCCTCGTCTCTGTCCATCCTATCCAGTCGTGAAACGATAGATCATCTCGCCATCGCCCTGCATTCGCTCCAGCGTACTTACTTGAGCCGCGGCAATGGCTTTCGGCCAAAATCTTTGAGCCGGTGCGTTCAACGACATAACGCTAAGCTCCCATATGCCGGTGTGCATCAGGAAAATGTTTTTTGCAGCATTGTGTCCAATTCCACACCCCCTCGCATCGGGTACGATATAGAATTCGGCGATTGCGAAGTCGGTCCCGTTCCCAGATGGAGACCAGGTATTCACAAGAGAGAAGCCAACAATTTGGTTGCGTTGACGTATCAGATAAGGCCAGCGGCGTTCTTTGTGATCCCAATAGGTGTCAAAGTAGGGATAGGCATAGTCGACGGTGCCGTAGCGGCTTAACTCCGACAGGCAGTCGGCAAGGAGCGTCCTCAGCTGCGATTTTTCCTCAGACGATGCCAAATCTATGAGTAAGTGCATGGTGCCGCCTGGCGCTTAGTAAGCATGATACATGTGATTACGGTACATTAATCAGGAATCCCAAGTAGAATTTTCAGACACTTTGCTGGGATTTTGCTCGGATTCGAAATGACTTGCCGCGAACTGAACTTCATGCGCCGACGCACAGATTTTGATCTCGTCGCCAAGCGACCATTCAGCCGCCCGCGCCGCCATCGCTGCAGGCACGCCCTCTGATCCTGGACCGGCGGGAACGTCGTAAGTTGCATGCGCATCGTGCGGCAGCAGAACGCCATAACCATGTTCCATGGCTGCCCGCGCGGTCGCCGCAACGCACATTTCCGAAAGCAAGCCGCATATCGCGACCGTTCGTATGTCCAGACCGGTGAGGATGGCATGTAGGCTCGTTCCGTCAAACCCGTTATCGTTTTTCTTCCGCACGATCTTGTCGCCAGGTTGCGGAGGGAACAATAGCGCCCATCCTGGTTGGTACGGCTCATCGACGGCGCCGGCCGGACCATCATTCTGGAGGAAGATCACGGGCGCGTTGGCGGACCTGGCCTGGCTAAGCACATAGCCGACCATAGAAATGAGCTGCTTATGTTCCGGCACAGCTTCAGGTCCAGAAACGAAAGCGTTCTGAACATCGACTACGATCAAAGCATCAACTGTATCGGTCGAGATCGGGCTGGAAATCTTCATGCGTGTCGTAAAAAATCGCAGACTTTACACTGCGCAAAAGTCAGCGCTATTTGTCCTTGTCCGTAAGGTGGTCGTACAACGGACGTTTCTTCCGTCTCGTCTCGGCAAGCCGCAAACACTTGCCTCAACTAAAAGTCGTTCGTCGCATTTGAATAGTACTAGATTTCTTGCAATGAGAGCCCCCTAACGTTACAGATCTCGCGTTAGACTGCTGACTCCGTCCTTCAGCTCCCACAGATCCCGCAATTCCCGGATGCATGCCAATTTCGGTAAGCAGCGCTTCCGCCGCGTCGATAAGTGCAGCCTTCCAGTGTGGCGAGTCTTGCGCATCCAGCGACCCGTCTGCATCGCGAGGGGCGAGTCGCGCTTTGGCGAGCCAGCGTGATTTTGCTATGGTTGCCATTTCGTGTCCCTTTGGCCAAGTTCAAGCACTTCGCCCGGGATCCGTTTTTCCAGGGACAAAGTCACCTTTTGGGCATCTGGATTCAGTGGTTGAGCGGCGTGTTTGGCGCGTATCTCGATCCTCGAGCTGGGCATCCAAGGCTTGGTTGCCGTGGCTACCGTACAGAGTGATGGTATCTCATGCGCTAAGCCGCATATGCAGCAACGGATAAGGCTTGCCCTGACCGTCAAGGGGGGAACGCCCAATCACCGCAAAGCCCAGATGCTCATAAAACCCCAGCGCCTGCTCGTTCTGCTCATTTACATCCACCCTTGTGGCACCTCGAGCGCTTATCGCATGCCGGGCAAGCGACGCCCCGATGCCTTTGCCGCGCGCTTCCGGCGCAACGAACAGCATCTCAATATTGCCATCGCTCACGCCGCAAAACCCCAATAGTTCCCCCTCGCCGTTCCTGGCAACGCTCAGGTCAACGGCCTTGAAATACTGATTCAGGATAAGCGGCTTCAGTTCAACGAGGTCGCGCTCGGCCAAAAAATTGTGCGTCGCCCGGACCGAGGACTCCCAGATTTCGATAAGCTGCTGATGCTCTTTGTTTCCTGCACTCTCGATCTTCATTACTTGAACCCTTGATTAACCAGATTTTCAGAATACCCTTGCTTTGCGGCCCCTGTCAAAAAATCATGAGTTAAGTTCGTCCACTTGACTCAGGCTCAAGCGAAATAGCCTTATTTGAGGGCTGACGATTGGCGCGTTGACTCAACCAGATGCTGCCAATGATGAACACAAGACCGGCGATCTGAAGCAAGGTCAGTGTTTGGTCGAGAAAGAGCCATCCAAGCAATACAGCGGTTAACGGACTAAGGAAAAGGAGTGATGACACCACAAACCTTGAGAAAAGGTATTGACAACAAAACAGCCATCAAATATAGTTAAGTCACTTACTTAACTATATGAGGTATGCAATGCTACGAACGGGTGAAGAATATTTAAAATCATTACGCGACGGACGGCGAGTTTATATTGGAGGCGAGCTTGTCACTGACGTAACGAAACATCCCGCATTTCGCAATGCCGCTGGCACATATGCCAAACTTTTTGATTACAAGCGAACAACGCCAGGAATGTCTTTTGAAGAGAATGGTCAGAGATATAGCTTCTACTACATGCAGCCCCGAAATATCGAAGACCTGAAGTTCCGGAGCAACGGGCACAAGTTACTGGCGGATTTCAGCTATGGATTATTGGGCCGTTCGCCTGACCATGTTTCGTCCTTCGTCACGGGGATGACTCTGAAGCCTGATATTTTTGACCTTTCAGACCACGGGTTTCGACAAAACATTGAAGCTTATTATCGTTACCTTCGCGATAATGATCTGTATGTAACATACGCGGTTCATCCTCCCGCTGGCGCCAAAAACTGGAGCTCTGATGCTAAGGAACATTTATTTGACTCCCCATCATTGCAGGTAATCGCGTCCGATGAGTCTGGGGTAACCATCCATGGCATGAAAATGCTCGCGACAGGTGGCGCCTTTGTCGACGAAGTCTGGATTGGTAACCTATCAGCTCTAGCTCCAGGTCGAGAAAAGGAGGCAATAACATGTGCACTGCCTGTCGCTACACCGGGGATTAGCCTATGGTCCCGAAAGTCCATGGAGGCGATGGCGGAAAGCGCATTTGATAACCCTTTGTCATCCCGCTTCGACGAATCGGACATGATGCTGTTCTGCGATCAAGTAAAGGTTCCTTGGAACCGTATCTTCACCCTGGGTCATATAGAGCTAAGTAGGTCCATATACGTTGATACCGCGGGTCATTGTTTCGGTAACCATCAATCGAACGTCAGATTTTGGTCGAAGTTGCAATTCATCCTCGGGCTTGCGAACAAAATTTGTCAATCGGGTGGCGTCCGCAACATTCCCGCCGTCCAAGATACGTTAGGTCGCCTTGCTGCGTATGAAGCTAGTCTCGCCGCAATGATAGCGGGGCAAATCCTCGCATTTGAAGAGATTGGCGAAGGACTTGTGTTGCCCAATCGTAGATACATGTACGCAACCTTGAATTGGTGCCAAGAAAACTACGTCTCGTTGTGCACCGCGGTACGGGAGCTCATGGGTGGCTCCGTTTTCCAAATGCCCGCGAACGTTTCGGTAATACATGATGAGTCTCTGAATGCCATCTTTGAAGAGTTTTGGTCCACAGACCATGAAACCGCGTTAGACCGTATGAAGCTTTACAAGCTAGCGTGGGACATGCTCGGCTCTGAATTTGCAAGCCGCCATCTCCAATATGAGAACTTCTACGCCGGCCCATCGTTTGTCGTACGAGCTTATAGCCTCCGACAAGCTCCCTGGAAGAAGTTCGACGCAATAGTCGAAGACTTCATGGCGACATATGACCATACCACTTCTTTGAATCCATTAGAAATAGTTGAACCCGCTAATACTGGCGGTTTGACACCCAGAGGAATTACGAGATGAATATTAAACGGCCTTGGGATGACTTGATTACAAATGCTGATAAAGCTGCATATGCCACCGCAGGATTTGGCGGCTCCGGCGGAATGGGAAAGCATCCGGCACTTCTCATTATCGATATGCAATACAGAACGACGGGCACAGCTCGTGTCCCAATTGCGGAAGCGATGAAAGAGTTTCCCACATCATGTGGCGACGCCGCCTGGGCTGCTGCTGATCAGGTTAAGCCATTGTTATCCCTGTTTCGGAGTAAGAACTGGCCCGTCCTTTATCCGCACGTTGCGCCAAAGAAATTATACGACAGAGGTCGATTGACGGAAAAAGTCCCGACCATGATGGATATACCGCTTCGTGGCTATGAGTTCTTTGGCGATCTGGCTCCAATAGAGGGAGACATTCTAATTCCGAAACATCATCCCAGCGCCTTCTTCGGCACGTCCTTGGCCAGCCATCTGGTGAATTTAGGTGTCGACACTTTACTCATGGTTGGCTGCACGACTTCTGGATGTATACGCGCCAGCGTCGTAGATGGCTTCTCCTATAACTACCACGTAATTGTTCCTGAAGATTGCGTCTATGACAGAGGAGAGGTGTCCCATGTCGTCAATCTCTTCGATATGTCCCAAAAGTATGCTGAGGTACTTCCGGCGAACGAGCTCTTAAAACGTTTGCGAGAAATATCCGTATCTCCCAAATGAAACTGATAATTAACTAGGAGCAATCATGAAAAAATTTGATACAAAACTAGACCGCTATCCATATTCTGCTATCGTCGATCGACCGACTTACGATTGGGAAAATGGCACAAGACTTGCCGTCTACTTCGCACTGAATATTGAAGCCTTTGAATTTGGTCTGAATCCCGGAAACGACTTTACCTCGTCCCCTTCAGCGCCCTACCATCGAGGTTATGCCTATCGTGATTATGGAAACCGGGTAGGGGTCTGGCGCATTAAAAAACTCTTTGACGACCTGGAAATACCGCTGGCTATCCTCGCCAACTCATCCGTGTATGACGTTTACCCCCGAGTTCTTGATGCATTTCGTGAACGTGGAGATGAATTCGTAGGACACGGTCGAACCAACTCAGAACGGCAGATCGATATGTCGGAAACACAGGAGCGAGAAATGATCGTTCAGGTTGTCAATCAAATGAATTCAGCGGAGGGTGTGGCTCCCAAGGGCTGGCTCGGACCTTTTATTTCGCAAAGCGCCAATACGCCCGAACTACTGAAGGAACTGGGCTTTACATACATGCTCGACTGGTTTTTTGATGAACAGCCGATGTGGTTCAAGACCGGTAAGGGACCGATTTTGGCGGTTCCGTATCCGTCGATGGAATTAAATGACCTTCCCGCATATATCAATAGGGGTTCCAGCGACACCGACTTCACCCGAATGATGATAAATGCATTTGATGAAC
Organism: Advenella sp.; assembly: GCF_052108595.1. Lineage (NCBI taxonomy): Bacteria > Pseudomonadati > Pseudomonadota > Betaproteobacteria > Burkholderiales > Alcaligenaceae > Advenella > Advenella sp. The sequence continues at coordinate 44,153 of NZ_JBQEAU010000003.1, read as the reverse complement.
AGCTACACGAATCAAAATCATTCCCTATGGTTTACTGCGTGTCGTTACATACGTTCATGACTGGGCATCCACATCGCATCCACCAGCTAAGGACAGTGCTGGAACACATCAATAATAATCGCGATTCGATATGGCTTACCACTCCAGGTGAAATCGCGCAATACGTGAGCGATCTTCCTAAAGGTACCGTACCTGGTGATGGGAGATAACAAATGCATGTCATTGATACTGCGCAAAACATAAGTCGCCATCCCGAAAGAGAGTACAGCAAGCAGGGGCTGTTTGGTATTGCAGTGCCACAGGCCAATCCAATTGTCGAACCGGAGATTTCCGCATTGATGCCTGATCAGATCGGTGTACTGACAACGCGACTCCAAGGAAGCCGAGTCGATTCAAAAAGCAGACTGGTGGATTACATGCACAATCTTGCCGCGAGTCTGAACGCATTCGACACCGCCAAGCTCGATGTGGTCGGTTACGCATGCACAGGAAGTACCTACCTTTTGGGGCGGGATGAGGAGCGGCGTCGAATAGATGAGTTTTCACGGCAGTACGGATACCCTATCATCACTTCTGCAGAAGCCATTCTCTCTGCACTGAAACATCTCGGAGTTTCAAAAATTGCATTAATCGCGCCATACCCCCAATGGTTGGTTGACATTAGCCATGCACATTGGGAAAAGTGCGGGCTCACGGTCATTGGCTCTGTACGAACAATGCTCGAGGCGGAAGATACGCGTAATGTTTATAAATTGAATACCGAAATGATTCTGGAAGCGACAAATTCTCTAGCGACAAACAGAGCGGACGCAATTCTTTTGTCAGGCACGGGAATGCCCACGCTGCGCGCGATTCCAGCCATCGCTGAACTGTCAGGCAAACCTGTCATCTCATCGAATCTTTGCCTTGCATGGGCAATGCTTGAGATAGCCTGCTCCCCGTACCCTCGTCCGCGGACGGAAGCCGGAGAAACACTGATTGGTGGCTGGAGCGAGCGAACGTCGTTGCTGTAGCAACTCATTTGCAATATCGAGGAACTTAGACATGATTATTTCAGACACTGTTTCAAAGCCGCGAGCGCCGTTCAAACCCAACGACACGGAATCTCTGCTGAATCAGGAACAACAAAAGCAGTTACGTAACACGCTAGCATCTTTTGCCACAGGGGTGACAGTTGTCACTGCATTGAACCCGGAAGGGTCACCACTTGGGGTTACCGTCAATTCTTTTGCATCGGTCTCACTTGACCCACCTCTAGTGCTATGGAGCCAGGTGAATACAGCACCCAGCCATTCAGGGTTTCTCAAAGCGAAAACGATTGTCATCAATGTTTTGTCCGCCGAGCAGCGACGCCTTGCGGCGCAATTTTCCCGGCCGGATGTCGATAAATTCGCGGGGATCAGCTACAGCCTTGCACAGTGTGGAACTCCCGTACTGGAAGACTGCGCGGCAACCTTCATCTGCGAAATTATCGATCACTACTATGGTGGGGACCATACGATTCATCTTTGCAAAATTAATTCGTTCCAAGGCCATGCTCCGCACCCTCTCATCTATTGTCGAGGTACTTATATTGAATCTGACGCATAGCAGCACGAGAAAACATTTGAATGACCTTCGGTCTATTCATTACCCATCGAGGAGACAAACATGAATTCATTGATAAAGTATTCAGTCGGCCCATTTATCATCGCGATAACAGTTGGCATGATCCCAATAACTAGCTCCGTTGCCGCCACAGAGACCTATCCCTCAAAGCCAATAGAAATCGTGGTGCCGTTTGCTGCAGGAGGAACAAACGACGTGCTTGCGCGGATAATTTCGGAAGCCCTAAGTCCGAACCTCGATCAACCAGTCATTGTATTAAACAAGCCCGGTGGAAGTGCAAGTGTGGGCAGCTCACTTGTCGCCCGCGCACCTGGGGACGGGTATACACTACTGATCGGGAGTCAAGGCAGCATCTCAGCTAATCCTTATCTAATATCCGATCTATCTTACGATCCAATGGCAGACTTCATTCCTGTCGCCCTGATCGGTACAGTTAACAACGTGCTGGTTGTGCCGACCGCGTTTCCGCCAAAAACGCTAGGTAACTTCACAAAACACGCCTTCAACAATCCCGGTGGCTTAAACTTTTCACATGCGGGTGTCGGAACATCCATGAGTCTTGCAGCAGAGCTGTACAAAATCAAATCGGGCGCCAAGATTGTTTCGGTTCCGTACAAAGGTTCCGCACCAGCGACGACCGCCGTGATTGGTGAAGAAGTTCAGGCAATGTTTGCCAACACGATTTCGGTGATTCCGCACATCCATGCAGGGAAGCTGCGCCCACTCGCTGTAACCAGTTCGACACGCGACCCCCTCTTACCTGACGTCCCTACCTTTCAAGAAGCGGGCGTGGATGGCTATGAGATGCAATCCTGGTTCGGCGTATTTTCCCCCGCCGGCACACCACCCGGCATTGTGAAAAAATTGAATGAGTCAATACGGACTGCGCTTAAGGATCCACAACGCAAAAAGCGGTTAACAGAACTGGGTGTAGATCCTGGCACCTTTACGCCAAAGGAGTTTACGGATTTCGTAAAAAATGATAATCAGAATATAGGCAAGCTAATTCGGGAAGCCGGCATTCAAATCACTCGCTAACAACACTATATTATAGAGGGCAGGACGGAAATCTGCCCTCTCTCGCATCGGTCACGACCATCATTGTTCACGTCGCTCCATCAATTATGAGCAAATAGCCATTGTGAAAGTCTACAAAGCAGCGGCGTCTTCTATTACCGCAGAAGGTAGTAATACGGCATTTGGTTTATTCGGCGACGGAATATGCACTTCCGGAACGGCTTGAACTACCTGGGCACGCTTTACCATGTCATTATTTATTTGTCAGTGTGAGACGTTGAGCAGCCCGAAGATATTGGTACTTCGCTCTCCTACTAATACCATACTCATCGGCCTGCACTGATTGTTTCTCACCAGACGCAATCCCAGGAAGCAGGACGATCACTTGTTCAGATGATATAGACTTTTGGCGGCCACGATAGGCGCCGCGTTTTGTCAGAGCAATACCCTCCCGTTGTCACTCGCGGATCAGTGCCCGCTCGAACTCGGCAAACACGCCCATCACCGATAACAATAGATTTTCCATCGGTAAATCTTCACCAGTAAAGATCAGACTTTCCTTGACATACTCAATACGCACACCACGTTTAGTTGGCAACTGGACAAGCCGGCGCAAATCGTTAAGGTTTCGCGTCAGGCGATCCATTCTATGCACTATGACCGTATCACCTTCATGCACAAACGCCAGCATTGCATCGAGCTATGGTCTATGGGTAATCTGATGCATTTGCGGATAGCATATATTTGCTATCCGCAGTTCCTTCGCATTGTTTGGCGGGCGCAGATCATCTGTCTTCCCACGAAGTAGCGCTGGCTAAACTCGGCCGCCGAGACGCTGCGTGTTTTATTTTCCGTTTGCTGAGGTCATCCCTACTTCGGCATCCTACGTTACTTCGCCCGAGGAAGTCATGCGATACCACAGAGCGGTGTTGATCGGGCCGCTCTAGGCGACCCAGGCGATACAACGTCGTTCATACCGAGAAGCATTGGTCAAGCGCTTGAGCTGATGAGCTTAGCCACTTCTTCTGGCATGTCGAGCATTACATCATGTCCACACTGCAGATGATGTGCGGACCATCGAGGATCCGATTTCGCCATATCGAAAAACGAATCAAATGCCGGTTGCTCGTAGTTGGCTGCCCTAACATATAGTTTCTTACTCACTTTATCCCGAATATCTGATAGCGTGAGGGCTTCTGTGAAAGTCTTGAGAGGTTGTGGAGTACATTGCCGATCCACCCATTCTCTGTCTGCTTCGTTAACTTGAAAAACCGCTGCTGGAATAGGCTCCAACAAGGCTGTCGGGTTATTCTTCACCATTTGTCGAGATACGTCTGATTGATCGACCAGGCTTTGTCCATTTTTGGGAAGAAAGGCGTCTAGAAACACCAGTGACTGAATTTTGTTTGCACCTATCTGCTCCGTTGCGCCCGAGATAACCATACCGCCATAGGAATGGCCAACCAAAATGAACTTATCGAGTTCTTCCCAGCGTACCAGATTCACGATATCCTGAATGTGCGTCGTCAACGTAACATTTGTGGTGAGCAAATGAGATCTATCAGCCAAGCCCGTGAGGGTCGGTGCAAAAACGCGATGACCGAGCCCGGTAAGAATGTCGGCGACACGCCGATAACACCACCCTCCATGCCAAGCTCCGTGGACGAGTAAGATATCCGGTCGCGAGAATTTTCCTCTGTCGGATACTGAAGTCGCCTGTACGCCACTTAGTGGTACTAATGACAGCGCGAGCCCGCTTCCCGTTGTCAACATCCATTCCCTTCGAGATATGATCCGTGTTTGGTCGTTTGACATGCCATCTCTTCCTAGTGTTTTTAATAATACATTCTCAGATTCATATCATAAATATATTAAGTAAGTAACTTAACTATAATTAATGACTCTGTTGTTGTCAATGCCTTTTCTCAAGATTTTTTCTGAAGTTAGATTTAGTTTATAGATGGATGCTAAAAGCCGCGATTGGACAAGACATCTTGCAGGTGCTTCTTTGCTCGCTCCGCATCTTCGATCATCCGCTCGATAGTGCGGCACTGCTCGAGAAGGCGAGCTTCGTTAAATTGGGAAAATAAGCGATCATTTACTTGCTGTTGTATCGGGGCCAGCTTTGTCAATAAGGAATTGCCTTTCGGTGTAACGGAGAGCAACTTCACTCTTTTATCGTCAGGATTGGCTAGACTGCTTATCAAGCCTTGCTGAACGAGCGGACGAATCTCCATACTTACGTATGCGTTTGTTACCCGAAAATGCTTTGCTAGAAATCGAGTGGTCCAAGGTTCGTTGTTGTCAATACGCGCAATTGCCTGAAGAGCCACATACTGAAATGGTGAGAGATGGAGTAATTTCCCGAAAGAGGCTCGAATGTCGATAAGCTGCCACCCCAGAACAGCGAAGCCCAGAGTCAAGTGCCGTAATACCTGGTCTGACCCATCTGGCAGCAGCGAAGGCTGGGAGGCGGTAAGAGGAAGCGTTGTCAGGTTGTGGGAATCCTTCTTAATCCGTGTCATGGGCGTTGTACCTTGAATGTGTCCGAGTAAAGTTTGCATCAGTATACTAACTGCATACTCCAGTGAGGATGGCCGCTGATTCCGGTCTATCGTGATCGCTGAGAATTTGATGATGTTATGCGCTCAGATTGTATAGGTTTCGGTCACGATAAATCCGTTATTATCTCATTTTTGCTTAACTTAATTAGATAGTCCAATTTAATTGACCGGCCCAACATGGACATGCTATGTATTGTTGGCGCAACGTGAGAACCCTTCCTGAGCACCGCCCTGGTGTACGCTCTCCGGAGTATTTTGTTTTAGGCAACACATAAATAGCATTTCCGCTGAAGGATGCTTTTATGGCGGTGAGCGCTACAATGAGGGAGAAGTTATCGATCCTTTGCTATCGCCGCCCCACCAATGTGGCGTAATGGCTTTCAGCGCTCGTGCATCGAACGGAGCTTTGCCCTCGATTTCCTACACCAGCTCCGCTAAAAACCGCTTAATATCCATATAGATCACCGTATGGTAAAGAGGATATCTCTCAACCCGCCCTTCCCCATCCTGTTCTTTATCTTCCCACTATTTGTACTCAATCAGCGGCTCATCAGCGTCACTCAACCTAGAATCTGGCCCTAGCTCCAGTGCTATCAGCTAGTGTTGTAGTATTTCCAAGGCGGGTTTGATCAGATACAAGTCTCTTGCCCGTCCCCCTTTTCCCTCGACTGACAAATACCAGGCCTGAGTGCCTTCATCGTTTCCGGCGATTGCCCCGCAAGGCCAGTTTCGGTCATCCCTGAAAGGGGTTTGAGAGTAGATAGTTTTGACTGGTCTATCCTCTTATGCAAACTTGCTCTCACCCGCAAGGATCATTTAGCGTTAAAGAGAGCCTACATTGGGATGCATTTAGATTCGAAAAATGAACGGATCGATACGTATTGAACGTTTGAAACTGTCTCAATAAAGCATCCTGGAATTGAACTGACCTTCAGAAGTTAGAACTCAATTTTCCACAGCTTTTGTGGCAAAGTACGATCACCCGTTCGGGTTTTAAATGCTGTACCAAAACTCAATACAGTATAGGTACACACATCAATTCTTAACAACTTCGTGAAATTACGCTATACCATTGATTAGTAATTATTTTTTACCTGCTTCCATCTACGCTCAGCTTCGCTACGTTTTCCTATACTAACCCCTTAAAACGCAAACTCAAAATTCTCCGCCGCAAGGCGTGCCGGTTCGATTCTGGCCTCGGGGCATCATAGTGAAATTCCTAGAAAATCCTATACTCTAGAGTGATCCCAGCTTTTAGCCCAATACTGGAGGTATTTTCCAACATAACAGCGCCCGCCGGACAACCACCGAAACCAATCCCGCTTGGTCAACCTCGCACACATGGCGACCTCTTCCAGGCGTGTATTGAAATATCCTTTACTCGAGAATAATCTAAGCGCTGCTGATTTTTTTCAATACAGGATTTTTTGTCGCGAGTGCGAATCGGGTGCAAGATTACCCAAAATCCACACAAAAAACGCTCTTTATCCGCGATTGTAGAGAATCGTCTGGAGCGAACGTCGCTCGCCCCACGTTCCGCTAGATTGACAACCCTGGCAAACGCACCAAAAAGACAATAAAAATCAGCGCTCGCCAGCGAGCAAATCCAGCTCAAGCTTGACATACCGGGTGGGAAACTCCAACCGGGCATAGTAAATAATTACTTCATTGGCGCAGGCCAGACGCTTTACCTCGGCGACGCTGTCGCCGGCCGCCAGTTGCAATGCATTGGCAGAAACGAATCCGGCATTGATAATCGCCAGGCTTTGCCGGGATTCATCGACGTGCAATCCAGGAATACGGGCGATGACCGACGCGGCCGCATGGCTCAGAAAATTATCTTCATATTGCTGAAAGAGCGCCATATCGACATAGACTTCACTATAACAATACGGCACGTTGTTCCGGCTATGCAGCCGACACAGATATTTATAGGACTGGGCCGGCTGCGCGCGACATTGCATGCCCATATCCGGCAATTGCGTGATCGTCCCTTCAGACTCTGTAATGCTGTGCGTGCCCAGCACATCGCTCAGTGCCACGGCTTCCTGCCAGGTAGTGGGCAACTGCAGTTCACTGACCTGGGGCGGACGACGCTGCACGAAAGTGCCCTTGCCCCGACTCCTTGTGATCAGTTGTTCCGCCTCAAGAATCTCCAAAGCATTGCGTATCGTCATGCGAGAGACTTCATAGGTACGCATGAGCTCTTCCAAAGGCGGGATCTGCTCACCCACATGCCATAGCCCGACGTCGATACTGCGTCTGAATTCAGTGGCCAGTTGAAGATAGATGGGCTGCTTGCTACGGCTCAGTACGGCGTAATTGGAAGATTTATCTGTCATAGTCCGGTAAGAAAGGAGGCCGCAGACGCGGGTTGACCGTGGCGTCTGCGGATCGGCCGCCGTCAGGCCTGCGTATCCAGGAGTTGCTGTGCTTGCTTCTGCAGTTCACCTCGCTGTATTTTATTGGAATTCGCGCTTTGGACCACAGGAAAGGCCGTCACGAACACAACTTTCTTCGGTACTTTGAAACCCGCAAGCTGATGTCGGCTAAGCGCAATGATCTCGGCCTCCGACAGGTTTGACCCTTCATGCGCAATGACAAACGCCACTGGCACTGCCTTACCCTGCAAGCTGGCACCAACTACCTGGCAGGATTTGACGCCATCCAGCGATTCAATATAGTCCTGCACTTCCTGTGGATTCACCAGAAAACCGCCCAGTCGCAAATAATCTCCCTTCCTGGCCTGAAAGATGAAATGCTGGTCGTTCAGGGTGTAGCCCAGGTCGCCCGTGCGAAAATAACCGTCGCTGTCGATCGCCTCGTGCGTCGCCTCGGGGTTATTCAGATAACCACGCATCATGCTGGGCGCCTTGATTTCAATTTCGCCTAATTGACCGTGCGCCAGCACTTGGCCTGAATGCGTATCGCGGGCCCGTACCCGAGCGTCACGACTGGTTAGTCGTCCACCCGGCAACTGCCGCTGCGCTAACGAGGCGTCGGCCTCTTGTGAGGCCACCAGCGCCTGCATCTCGCTGGAGCCGTAAAGTCCGACCAGTGTCATCCCCATACTTTGCGCCCGGGTCGGAAAATCACCCAAGGAAGGCGCAAAACTGGCAAAGCCGGCAAGTTTTAAGGTCATCAGTGGATTATCGCCATCGGCCTGCTGCGCGTAATCCAGAATCCGGTTCAGCAATTCATTGTTCGCAAAGGTATGCGTGACCTTGAATTGCCTGATTTGCTCCGTGCATTCTTTGGGATCCAGAACCGGTGAGGACACCATGGCGGCCCCGGCGAACATGGCGCCCAATGCGCTGGAGAAACCGAATGCGCCGCACAACGGCGCCCCCAGTAGCAAAACGTCCCGGGCAGTGATATCGAAACGCCTGGCCACCTCGCAGCCGTGACCAAGCAGCGTCTGTTGGTCATGCCAAACGAGTTTGGGCAGCGAGGTTGTTCCAGAGGTCGTATAGACCAGAGCAGGCGCCGTGCCTTCAGGGGGTTCCGGAAGACTGACCTGACCAGGCTCAACCGAATAATCCAGCCACGCAGGCGCGCCCAGCCAATCTGGCCTGGGCGCGTCGCCCACGGCCACAATGCCCTTGAGCGTATCGAGAATACCGGTATCCACTTCCTTCAGAATTCCGCCAAAATCCAGACCCTTGAATTCGGGCCAGAGCACGAGCCAGCGGCATTCCCCGCGAGCCAGAAGATCGGCCACCTCGCGACTGCGAAACCGGGTGTTCATTGCAATCACCGTGATGCCCAGACGCGCGCAGGCGTAGAACACCGACAGCCAGGCGCTGCATGTCGGTAACCAAAGCGCCAGGCGCTCTCCTGGCTGCGCGCCGTTTGCCGCCAGTAGCCGCGCAACCCGGTCGGCCTCTTCATGAAGATCCTGAAGGCTGAACGCTTTGTCTACATCATATAACACAGTTGAAGAGGGACGCACACGCAGGTGTTGGTCCAGCAGCTGATGGAACGTCTTCATTTGCGTTGTCATGCTACACCGTCGCGATGGGGGTCACCGGAGAGCCGACTGCGCCAGGCAAACGCAATGGCGGCGCGGTCAACAGGAAGCGATAGCGATTCTGCTCTTGCAGCCATATCGCCAGATCCTTCAGATACCATAGCTCAGCAAGTGGCAGTCCAAGCTTGAACAGGCAATGATGATGCAATGGCAGCAATGATTTTTTCTCACCCTCGCTCAAGGCGGGGTACGCTTCGACAGCATAATTGTCTGCGCAAATACATGCAATGCCGTTATCCGTTATCCATTGCAGCAGCCGTGAATCTGCACCATTGAGTACGGCGCCGGCCTCGTGCAACGCCTGCGCATCAGGATTGCCGGCCATCTCCATGACAGTTTCCGCAAAGCCGGTCCGCAGCACCAGCATGTCCCCCTGTTCGATCTTGATTCCATCCTTTTCAAGCACAGCCATCAATTGTTCATAGCCGATCAGGGTACGGCCATGGCCATAATGCCTGACAAAGTCCACCATCACGCCGCGCCCCTGCATGCCCTGGACCGCAAAGTTCTCTACGCCCAGCTTTAACGCGCCCATACCGTGATTGCACTCGCCTTCGCCATCGTCGTGGTCATGGGTATGACCGGCATCCAGGATGTCTTCGCCGCCGCGGTAGCCGTTATAGTACGTTTTTCTCAACGCGCCAGTGCCGTCTACATCGAACTGGGCACCCACATGCGCAAGCGCATCCCATTGAGTGGAATATTGCAACGACAGCGTGACCTGATCATCGCTCAGGATATCGATGGCGCTTGCGTCCAGATTCTCCATGGAAAAGTTCATGTACGGAACGCCATCATTCTCGGTCGCGGCCAATTGGGGCGGTTTGCGTCTGGGATTCAGGACCATGCCGCCTGGCATATCCAGCGGCAGAGACAGGCAAAAAACCTTGCCATGCTGCACTTCCTTTACGCCTTTGAGCACCTGCTCGGACGTCAGTAAATTGACGCGTCCCAATTGATCATCTGAGCCGAACTCGCCCCAGTTCGAGCCATCCGGCCGCTTTTTCCATCGTTGCATTTCCTTCTCCTGTAATATGTTTTTACGCGGCGCCAATTGTCACACCGCCGCAAACGTAATGCGTCTGCCCAGTGACAAAACTGCAGCGCTCGTCAATAAAATAAGCGACTGCATGCGCGACATCCTGGGGTTTGCCTATATGCCCCACAGGAATGGCCGCCAGCAGTTTCTGAGTCGCCGCATCGTCAGCAGTGTTCGCGCTGTTAAAGAACTCCGTGGCAATCGGGCCTGGTGCGATGGCGTTAACGGTAACGCCCGCGCCGGCCAACTCAAGCGCCCAGGTGCGGGTCATGCCAATCATGCCAGCCTTGGTCAGACTGTAAATCGTGCGATTCTGCTTGCCCAGCGCCGCACGCGAGCTGATATTCACAATACGCCCTGCGCCCAGGTTTCGCATACCGGGCAGCAGGGCCTGTGTACACGCAATCGCCACTTCGATATTCAGTTGCACGGCCACCTGCAGCTCTGCCATGTTCACACTTTCGATCGCGCCGATTGGCACGATACCCACATTGTTGACCAGCCCGTAAAAGGCGCGCTCTTGCGCCAGCTTTTCCAGTACGGCTGACAACTGGGCGCGGTCAGACAGATCGACCTGGTGAAACGCTGCTTCTTCGTGCCAGTCAGACGGTTTGGTACGCGCAATGCCCGTCACGGCATACCCATCGTCGAGCAAACGGTGACAGATCGCACGACCAATCCCTTTGCTTGCGCCTGTGACCAGGACTTTTTTCTGTTCAGTCATCATTTTTCCATATCGATTCATATTGTTTCGGTTTGCTGCTGCTTGATCAACTCACGCGCAATGATCAGCTTTTGAACCTCCGTTGCCCCTTCGTAAATACGCAGGGCCCGTATATCACGATAGAGCCGTTCAACCGGACTACCACTGACCACGCCGCGGGCACCCAGCATCTGTACCGCCCGATCAATCACCCATTGCGCAGATTCGGTCGCCGCCATTTTCGCCATCGCGGTTTCCTTGGTGGTTCTGACGCCCTGCACATCTCGTAACCACGCAGCGCGATAAGTGAGCAATGCAGCTTTGTCAATTTCAGTTGCCATCTCGCCCAGATATGATTGCGTGAGCTGGAAATCCAGCAGAGCCTGATTGAACATTTTTCGCTCACCAGCATAGGTCAATGCCTCTTGCAACGCACGACGCGCGAAACCATTGGCCGCCGCAGCTACCGAGCTGCGAAAAATATCCAGCGTACGCATGGCCAGTTTGAACCCTTCGTTCAGATTACCAAGCATGCGATCCGCAGGAATCCGACATTGATCAAAACGCAGCGTCGCCAGCGGATGTGGAGAGATCGTGCGGATATTTTCTTCAATATGCAGGCCAGGCGTATCGGCATCCACGACGAACGCGGTGATCCCGCGAGCGCCCAATCCCTGACCCGTCCGTGCAAATACCGTGTAAAAATCCGCAATACCGCCATTGGATATCCACGTTTTACGACCCGTTAAGACATACTCGTTGCCATCGGCATCGGCCCGACACGACAGCGCGGCCACATCGGACCCCGCCTGCGGTTCCGACAAGGCAAACGCTGCAATCGCCTGCCCGCTACTCACTTTAGGTAGATAGGCATCCTGGATGGCGCGACTCCCGCCCAAGCTGATCGCACCTGACCCCAGTCCCTGCATGGCAAACGCAAAATCGGCTAGGGCATCGTATTGCGCCAGCGTTTCACGCAAAATGCATAAGGACCGGGAGTCCAGATCCTGCCTGGCCCCGCCCCACACGCCATTTTCTCCTGCAGGCACACAATATTTAAGCCAGCCGGCCTTGCCTAAAGCGGCTACGCGTTCGCGGCAGGCAGAAAACTCGTCGTCGTGCCCGAGCGCCTGTAGGTTATCCTGACACCAGCGGTCAAGCGTTTCACCGAGCACCCGGTGAGATTCATCAAAAAATGGCCAGTCAAGCATATCGTTTTTAATCATTGCGCGTCGGTCTGATAAGGTAAATTATTTCTTGAGCTCTGCCGCTGCAGGACCCCATTGAACTGCGGTATTGTCAATATGGCGGGCAAAGTCGCTTGCGTTGCGATAGTCGATCATGAGCCCGAACTGATTTGCGCAATTTTTGAATGTGCTGGTGGACATCGCATGATGAAACGCATCATCGAGTTTGCGGACGATGGCCGGATCCATCCCCTTGGGGCCTACCAGCCCGAAAATGCTAGGAGCAACAATATCGAACCCGGCCTCCTGCATCGTTGGCGCCTGGTTGAACTCGTCTATGCGCTTGTTGGTAAAAACGGCGAGCAGACGCAAGCGCTTGTCACGCACATATGGCGCCCATTCGGCCGTCTGCGTCATGAAATCGACATCGCCACGCATCAGTCCGGTGGACGCTTCGATACCGCTTTTATAAGGCGTATGAATCCACTGCCCGCCGGTTATTCCACCCAGTTTTTCCATTGCCAGGTGCTGTGGCGTGCCCACCCCTGCGGTGCTATAGGTCATGGATTTTTTCTTCGCTGCAGCGATCAGGTCCGCAACATTGTGATAGGGAGAATCAGCCCGCACCAGAACGCCGACCTGATATTGCGCCATCATCGCAATGGGCGTCAAATCCTTGCCTACATCATATGAAATATTTTTTACGAGAAACTGATTCAGGACTGCACCGGTAGACAGGGCTGCCAACGTATAACCGTCCGGCTTTTGCCGTGCGATGTAAGAGATCGACAGCGAGGAGCCGGCCCCGGGCTTGTTTTCCACGACAATGGATTGACCCAGCTTTTCTGCCGCGCCCTGCGCCAGCGCGCGAAAACACATGTCCGTGCCGCCCCCGGCGCCGTACCCGACGACGAGCTGAATCGGTTTATCGGGGTAGGTATCGTTCTTGCCTGCGCCTGAGGCGGCAGGCGTAAACAACAGGCCGGTAAGGGCAAGCATGTTTGCCGCAGCGACTATAACCACGTTCTTTTTCATAAAAGTCTCCAATTTTGATCGTTTCTATATAACGATTCTGCAAAGGCCAACTACTAAATGGCTTAATGTATTTATAGTCTATACGTCTAGACGTATAGAAATATAGATGGTATTAACCCTAATTCTGGATTTTTGCAATGACCCAGTGCTTTATGCACAACTTATGTGCGTGGCGTGAATGCTTGAAGTGAAAGACCGTCACGATTACAGCTGACAATGACGCAAAATTGCTGGGCGAGATCTGGCTTCCGTTACTATGTTATTGATGTCATTGACTAAATTAACTGTATATGGAGATGCCCTGTGTTATCCACCTTCAATCGAATATTGGTAACGGCTTCAATTTGTAGTGTGAGTGTTCTTGCAAATATTGCTTCTGCTCAATCGACTCATCACTTTAAAAGTGCTTATCCCTTTGAGGAAACAGTATCAAGACTAGAGAGCGGGATAAAGGAAAAAGGGATGTCGATTTTCGCCGTCATTGATCATGCCCAGGCTGCGAAAAAAGCAGATCTTACAATGCCGCCGACCAAGGTGATTATTTTTGGCAATCCAAAAGCCGGGACACCACTCATGGTGAAATATCCAACCTTGGCACTTGACCTACCGCTAAGAGTTCTGGTGAATCAGGATAAGAACGGGGTAAACGTCATTATGCATTCTTATCAAACATCGTTTAATAATTTGCAGTTGCCTGTCCAAGAAGGCAAAGCGTTGGGGCAGGCGGAAAAGTTAGTGCAAAAGCTGGTAACCAAGCAATAGATAGCACTCATTTTTTGATAGAACCTCATATAGAGATCATCGCAGGCGAATCAACCATTTTCAGCTTTCAAGGTAAATAGCCATTGTTGAAGTGCCCATTCGAGCACCGGCACTCAAATTGCGCTGATCTCTTTTTTAGTTTCACTCGTGAAATAAAAGTGTTTTTAGAATGCTGCTTAAAAGGAAAGCCATTTAAGTAGCATGGACAGGCCCCGGTAAAGTGGATCCGCCATTAGCTTTATTTGATCGGTTTGGTTATTCTGAAGTGCTGAAAACAATCATCCACAATTAAACACATACGTAATTAAGTAACCAATATGAATACGCTTTTGCTGGTAGGTGGTGACCTCTGTGAACGGACAGCGACGCTGTTTGACCCGGCCCATTGGAAATGCATTGGCCTGCGCCGTAGCAAGGTGACGCCTACCGGCGAGAACACCATTTCCTGGCGCGAGGCTGATCTACTGAACCCGGAAAGCCTCTCTTTCCTGAGTGCGGATGAATTCTCGGAGGTTACCCATATTCTGTATGCCCCATCGCCGGACAGCAGGACAACGGCACACTACACGGGGGTGTACTCGCTAGGCCTGCCAAGGCTGCTGGGCAGTCTGCCTGCCGGTTGCCTGCACAAGCTACAACGGTGTGTACTGGTAGGTTCATCCGCCGTCTGGGGACCATCCGAAGATGGGGTCGACGAAAATACCCCCGTAGAGCGTACGAACTTTCGGGCCATCTCGCTTCTGGAAGCCGAAGATGCGCTGCATGCTTCGCTGTCGCCGGGCGCAGGGGTCTCGCTGCGTCTGTCGGGCTTATACGGTCCGGGGCGGTTGCAGTTGCTAAAAGGGCTGCAGGCTGGCACGATCACGGCGCCCGACGGGCCGGGCCATTGGGCGAACCGGATTCATATCGATGATGCTGCGAGCGCCTGCGCGCATTTGCTTACGCTGGCCAACCCCCAGCCACTTTACATAGGAACGGATGATTGCCCCATGCCAACAGCGCAACTATACGACGCACTGGCGCAACTGATGGGCGCACCCTCACCTGCCCGGCAGCTACGGGCACCCAGCGGCAAGCGGCTGTCGAACGCGCGGCTGCGAGCCAGCGGCTGGACGCCCGCATGGCCGAATGCGCTCGAGGGATATGCAGCGCAACGGGCTGAGTAAAGCCTGAAAGATTGCCCAGGCGCTGCCAGTTGAAAGCGCACAGTTTCCTGTGACCTTCTACTTTACCTATATGGAACCGGACACAACGTCGTTTTGGCGGGTAATCAGCCGGTTCGGCTTCTTCCTGTTTTGTGTATCCAGGGCTTGCCCTCATTGGCGGTCGGCTTTAACCAGGTCCTAGTCGTCAACCACGCCACTACGAACAGAGCGACACTGCGCTAGAAAACGAGCGCTTTTGGGTTCTCTGCAAGAGTCACGATAGGATGCACGTTGCCAGAGCAGGTTCCAAAAGGCGCATCCCACCGCAAGTATCCACGAGCCTATGCTGCAGCGGCTTTCGACGCTGCAGCAAAGACATCGCGCGCCGACGTCGTGCCCGCGACGTGTTCCGTTCCCGGCACGCCCAGGTCCATCCATCCTGCGTTTACGGCCTCGTACATTTCTTCAGCAGGTCCGCTGTGGCCCTTCGGAATACCGAATTGTTCGAGCGCTTGCGTCCATCCCGCACGCGGGACGGCATAGGCTTTCACGTCAAGATTCAGAACCTCACCCAGCTGTTTGGCAACGTCGTCCGCGCTCACCATCGAACCGAGCTCGACGACACGCTGCCCTGACCAGGCTGGTCCGGTCAAAAGCGTTGCGACTTGCGCGCCGATGTCGTTCGTCGCAACCATGGTCGATTTGCGGTTTGTCGGATTGTAGAAGACCGGTAGTGTCCCGCCCTGCGCGACCTGCAGGCCGTAAAGAAAATTCTCGAAGAATCCGCCTGCGCGCACAAATGCGGTTGGCGATATCAGTTCCCGAAAGCCTTGCTCCAGCAGCGACAAGGCTGTAATCACCCCGTGCCCGCTGGTTCTGTTTGCGCCCAGCGACGAAAGCGCCACCACGCGCGGCGGCGCTGTCCTGGTCAACGCCTCGACATAGCTTGCAATCACGCCTTTTGCCTCTTTGTAATCGGGCGACGGCGCCCAGACCGGAGGCAACATGACAAACGCGCCTTCGACGCCGTTGAGCGCCCGATCAATGGCTGCCGAATCATTCCAGTCGCCGTCGACCAGTTCCACGCCCTGGTTCGCCCAGTGCCTTGCCTTCTCACGATTGCGCACCAGCGCGCGTACTTGCTTGCCTTGCGCCAGCAGATGCTCTGCCGTTGCGCCGCCCACTTTCCCTGTGATGCCCATGACTAAAAACATGTGTTTACTCCTGATATGAAGGGGCAACGCACTGCCCCGGTTGAATTAACGAACGAGCGGCAGAAGCGCCCGGATACGGGAATCGCGCGCGTATAGGCCTGCCCATGTCATCGCGCCCAGAAGCAGGCAAATGATTTCCGGTGGCGAGCCCAGCTCGCCAACGCGGACATGGGCGCAGATCGCGCCTCCCAGAAAACCTGTCACCAGGATCGCGCCAAGAACGGAGGTGGCTGGAATGGCGTAAAGGATGGCACAGGCAAGCAGGATCGGCCCCACGACATGGGTCAGCTCCAGCGCGAACCCGGTTTCCTGCAACATGTTTGCAATCTGCGCCGGCGCCAGAAGCTGAATGAGGCCGTCTGCCAACAGCGCAAGAACGACGAATGTGCTTATGATCCGGCCGGCCCACAGGGCGCGAGGCAGGATCATCGTTTCAGGCGCCTGATGCAGTTTCATCGTTTCGGACACGTGCCATTCTCCTTAATATACGGCTGGGGGATCCCAATTGCTGAAGCTTACCGTGTACCTTAGGTATGATAAACACCCAGGAATTGAACTTACTGTTCTCTTCAGGGTGAACAATATAGAGGCGCAAAATGCAAAATCTCAATCCCATCCTCATCTTCATCACGATAGCGGAAATGGGCAGTTTCACCCACGCCGCCGATCGCCTGGGCATCCAGAAGGGGCGGGCCTCAACGGCGGTGCGCAAGCTGGAGGAACAGGTTGGTGTCAGGCTCCTGCACCGGACGACGCGCAGGGTGCAGCTGACCGAGGACGGACGCGCATTCCATGCACGCGCCCGCGATCTGCTGGCCGAAGTCGATGACCTGTACTCGATGTTCGCAGGCGATCACGAGGGGCTTCGCGGGCGTTTACGGGTCGATCTTCCGACCGAAATAGCGCGTACAACGATCGTGCCGGCTTTGCCACAGTTCATGGCGGCTCACCCCGAATTGGAGCTGGAGGTGTCGAGTACGGATCGGCAGGTCGATCTGGTTCAGGAGGGGTTAGACTGTGTATTGCGGCTTGGTCCGATACGAGACGAGACGCTGATTGCCCGTCCACTGGGCAAGTTATGCATGATCAACGCTGCCAGCCCCGCCTATCTGGCGCGCTATGGCGTTCCTCGATCACTGGAAGACCTCAAGCGCCAGGAACATCGGGCCATACATTTTTCCACGATGCAGGGCGCAAGGCCTTATGGGTGGGAGTATCAGGACGGCGACAGCTACGCGACGCTTCAATTGCCCGGCGCACTACATGTCAATAACGCGCAGACCTACGAAGCCGCTGCCCTGGCCGGTCTTGGCCTGATTCAGGCGCCACTCCTGGGAATTGGTCAATATCTGGACAGTGGTGCGCTTGTGGAGGTGATGCCCGATTTTCGTCGCCGGGCAATTGCCGTGTCCCTCGTAGTAGCACACCGGAGCAATCTGTCGCGCCGGGTCCGCGCATTCATGAAATGGATTGAAGGTGTGCTAACGCCGTATCTGGTATGAATCGTGGCCGCTACCAGGACGATGCCCTGTTTTGCACAAGATGGGCAACGTTTTCAGTATGGTCCTGGCGCAGATCACTAAGTCTGCCGATCTGTGACGCGATCGCTAAGAGGGTGGTTGAATCCTGCCAAAGCCTGCAAACGGGCGCTCAGATCCTTGAAAAGTGTTTTATGTCACTCATCATCGCGGTTCGCAACGCCCAGTCCTGGCTCATTTATCCGGAAAACGCCGGTTGGCTTGCCACACTGTCGCGCATTTTCATCCGTTCGTACCATGAGAGCAAGGCCCCACATTCAGGTGGGATCTCGAGCTTGACAATAGCAGCAAATACTAAACCACCAATGACCGTAATATCGACCATCGAGAATTGTTCGCCTGCAATATAGGGTTGCTGCTGAAGCACTTTATCAAAGTAATGCATGCCGCGAAGCGCCTTATCACGCTGCCGCAGCCCCCATTCCTGATTCTGGTACAGCTCCACCAATGGTCCCAAGCCCGGTGTGCCATGGTGGAAATAGACACTGATGGCATCAAGCAATTCGATTTCGGCCCGTTTGCTCATCATATGTATGATCCCCTGTTCCAGGGGTGTGGTGCCCGTAAGGCTAGGCGCGCCATCCAGCGTATCCAGATACTGGGTGATAGCCGTGCATTCGGCAATAAGCGTACCGTCCGCCAGTTCGAGAACTGGCAGTGTTCCCGAGTAATTTTTCTGCTCGATGAACTCTGGTTTCTTGTGTTCGCCCTTGTACAGATCGACCATCTCAAATCGAACGCGCTGTTGCAATTGCTTTTCTGCGATAGCGATTCTAACTCTCGTTGGATAGGGGCCGACCGGGAAGTCGTAGACCGTCATGGCGGGACGGTTATTAGGATCAATGTTTGTAATGACGGATGTCATTGTCTACTCCTGAACAAGTTGAAAAAGCCAACGAAAGGATTTAGTTAAGGATTTAATTAATCTACCTAACGTTAGGTAGATTAACTGTATTGCGTTATACTGCGCTCTGTCAATGTTTTTTTAGCCGGAGCTAAGGTGATGAGCGAAGCAGCAGGTAGTTCAAAGGAGAAAATCCTATTGGAGGCGACCAAGATGGCGCAGGCGCACGGCTATAACGGATTGAATGTTCGAGATCTGGCTAGCGCTGTCGGGATCAAGGCGGCCAGCGTCTATCATCATTACGCCAGCAAAGCGGATCTTGGTGCTGCGGTGGCAAGACGCTATTGGGAAGATTCCGAGGCGACGCTGCATGCGATGGAGGTAGCGCTCGATAGTCCGCTTGAATGCCTGCACAGATATTCTGAAACTTTCCGAAAGGCGCTCACGCGAGACAATCGCATTTGCCTGTGTAGTTTCATGGCAGCCGAAACAGATGATCTTCCGCACGAGATTAAGAAAGAGGTACGAAAATTCGCCGACGTAAATATTGCCTGGCTAAAAAGAATGCTGCTCTCTTCTGCCTCTATACCCGAAAAGGAGTGTGAGGTCCGTGCAGAAGCTATTTTTGCAGCCGTCGCAGGCGCACAGCTTATAGCAAGGAGCCGTTCTGATATCGCTTTGTATGATCAACTCATTGTTGGTTATTCGTCTGCTGGCTTGATACCAAGGTAGCGCTGGCATTGTGGTTGTTATACGGCCATCCTGGGTGCCGAATCATAGCCTGAGGAAAATTCGACTTTGGTCGATCATAAATAATTTATGGTCGACCAAGAACTATCTATAAAGCATTACCCAAAAATGTCGCCACTGCCTAAGAGATCCCCAATAATTGGGAGCCCGTCTAAAATACTAAAAATAGAATCAAGAAGGCCGGAAATCAGGTCCATAATTTTCTCCAATCGGTTAGTAGGTATTAAAAGGTTAGCAGGTGTTTCTTAATACACCTGTGATGACTTTATGTTACTTGCTCCAGGTTTGTATATCGCAACCAAGTAAGTAATTGTATTTTTTATTTCATTTGAAATAATGATACATATTTCCAGGTGAATATTGGTAGTGATAAAAAAAGAGCCATAAGGCAGATTGGACGGGGTTTATAGGAAAGATATCGGAAGATTGAAGATTGAGTTATTCAAGCTACGCAATTAGTTACATAATTTTTTGATTTTTAATTAATTACGATTTTATGAATTCTTTTGCCGAACTATTGTGTCAGATGTAATTTTATAAATTCGTTGTGTAACCAACACTTTTTATTGGTGTCATTCATTTATTGGATTTAACGACAACTAGTAGCGAATAAAATTGTTCTCTTGGAACGCGCCGCTTCTATACTTGAATGAAATATGACTGCCCGATGTATCTGCCGTGAATATGCAGAGGTTGGCAAATCAGCGAGCGCGCAATTGCTCACAGCGCCGTTAGTTTCGGCGCGCTATTCGTACGGAACAAGCCACTATGAGGATCGAGATCGACGACCTTTCACGCGATGAGACTCACGCCCTTCTCAACGAACACTTGCAGAGCATGTACGAACTCTCACCGCCAGAGAGTGTGCACGCATTGGATCTTGACAAACTCCGGCAGCCAGACATCACATTTTGGACAGCTTGGGACGGTCCGCGACTGCTTGGCTGTGGCGCCCTAAAAGAACTGGATAGTAAACACGGCGAGGTCAAGTCCATGCGTACGCCCAAGGCGATTCGTCGCAAAGGCGCAGGGCGAGCCATCCTTACACATGTGATCGAAATTGCCAGATCAAGAGCATACGAACGATTAAGCCTTGAAACTGGAACAATGGAAGAATTCCTCGCTGCCAGGAGGCTATACGAAAGCTTCGGCTTCACGTATTGTGGTCCCTTTGGTGAGTACGTCGAAGACCCGAATAGTGTCTTCATGACGCTACATTTATAAATATCGTACCCAGATAAGCCGAAAATTTCCTATTTTTACTTCGGTTTTTTTTACACACAACGGCTTGCCTTCGTCCTTAAGAGCGAAGCCCAACGTTTTGGACGTATAGGTATATCCAGATGGCACAACATATGGAAATCGGTTTAATTGGTATATTTTTTACAGTCGCCATTGCGCATTTTTTGGCATTATTAAGCCCTGGGCCAGATTTTATCCTGGTCGTAAAAAGTGCAATTAAAAATGGCACAAAGAGTTCGATTGGCATTGCAGCAGGTATAGCAAGTGCAAATGCGTTATATATCGCGCTTTGCCTGCTTGGTGTCGGGACAATTCTTGCTGCTTCTGTCCCTGTCATGATCGCTTTGAAAATTTCTGGCGGCCTGTTCTTGATTTATCTGGCCGTGATGGCAATGAAGGCAAAAAAGAGCGACTATAGCCAGTTAGCCATTGACGATATGAGTGCCGGTGTAACGCACTCTTCTTTGGCCAAAGAGTTTTTTACCGGATTTATGTCAGGGGTCTTGAATCCAAAAAACCTGTTGTTCTACATAAGTTTATTCACACTTGTGTTAACTAAAGATGTTGGTCTTATTTTCAAGGTTGTGCTGGGTGTCTGGATGACCGCGGTCGTGTTTATTTGGGATGTCGCAGTCATCTATTTATTGTCCGCCAACAAGGTACGTAACAGGTTTTCCCAGCTGGCTTACTACATTGATAAATGCACAGGCGTAGTCTTGGGGCTGATCGGTTTGAGTATAGTGAAGTCAGCCCTGACTAAATAGCGCAACTGTTGAATAAACCTCGAACAGATCGCATCAAACGACGCGATAGCACAACACACAAGCGCCGGCAAATCCTGTTTAGTCCCGGCATTCATCCGTTTCATTGATTTGAAATAAACGTTAGCCTTAGTTGACCGAATCGTATGCAATCGCGAAGGCCGTGCAAGAAGTTCACCATTCCTTTTTATTCGGCGACATCATAATTCATATGGCATAATAGACGCCATCGGCTCTTCCCATGCCAGAGCCTTCCTACCATGCTACTAAGAAAACGTAGCCAATGGTATCGTCAATATCTGCAGGTCTGGTGAGCATGGTACTCGAAGTGGGGACGTACAGAAACCATGCTGACCAATACCAAGCTGCGGAATCTCCAATCAAATCACAATTGCTATACGGTGAACGACCGTCATGGCCCTTACGTGGCTATTTGCGTGGCTCTCTACGCGACTGTGACCAGCTGCTGTATCACCCTCATCAAGCTAATCCGCGCACTCCACTGCGCGCGACAGACCATCACTCGCCACTGCATTCAGAAAATCACCGGGCAAACCGCCCCGATCGACATAATGAATGATTCGTACGCTCAATACCCTGCTTTATTCAAACACACGCCACGCAATCATCAAGGTTACACCCCCTATCATCCACCAGCACACTGAGGAGATCCTGGTCATGGCAGCGAACAATGGGCAATTCAATTTCTTGATTATCACCACGGACGAAGAGCGTTACCCTCCAGTATATGAAGACGAGAGTATTCGACAATATCGCCAGGAGTATCTGCACGGCATTGCCGCGCTGCGCGAAAACAGCCTGGAGATGCACCGGCATTACACCGCCAGCACCGCCTGTAGCCCCAGTCGGACCAGTATTTACACCGGCCAATACCCTTCCCTGCATGGCGTCACGCAAACGTCGGGCATGGCCAAAGAGTGGTACGACCCGAATATGCTCTATCTGGATCCAAACACCGTGCCGACCATGGGCGACTATTTTCGCGCCGGAGGATACCGCACCTTTTACCGCGGAAAATGGCATCTGTCGCACCCGGATATCATTCTGCCCGGCAGTGTCGATGTCATGATGAGTACCAAAGACGACGGCACACCCATAACACGTGCGGAGCAATTGTATAAATCAGCGAATAAGCTGAATGAATATGGTTTTGACGGCTGGATCGGCCCCGACCCGCATGGCTCGGCCAAAGCCAACGCGGGCGTCAACCGCGATCCCGGCTTTGCCGATCAGATTGTCGGCCTGCTGGACACGCTGGAAAACGATGACAGCAATCAACCCTGGCTGACGGTTGCCTCGTTCACCAACCCGCATGACATCGTATTTTTCGGCACGCCGTGGCTGCTGGGCTTCGAATACAACTATGATTTCCCGGATTTCATCAAGAACCTGAACCTGCCGCTGCCGCCAACCCGCTGCGAGGACCTGTCCACCAAGCCCCGGGCGCAGAAGGATTATGCCGAAAAGTACGGCGAAATGTTCTTCCGCAACCCGACCATTCCGCAGTATTTCCAGATGTATTACTATCTGCAGTACGTGGTCGATCAGGAAATTCTCAAGGTTTACCAGAGACTGCGCAACAGCCGGTTTTTCGAGAACACCATCGTCGTTTACACCTCGGACCACGGTGATATGCTGGGCGCGCATGGCGGTATGCACCAGAAATGGTATAACGCCTACGAAGAATCCTTACATATTCCGTTCATCATATCCAATCCGACCTTGTTTAGCGGCCAGAACAACAGTCACGCCCTGACCAGCCATGTAGACATCCTTCCCACCCTCATGGGCCTGGCCGGCATCAACCAGGAAGAAGCCGCCGACGCACTCAAACCAAGCCATTCCGAAGTCCATCCACTGGTTGGCGCAAATCTTTCCGAGCTGGTCAGCAGCAGCGGCACCGGCGGCAGCAGTGACGAGGCGCTCTATTTCATGACAGATGACGAGGTGAGCGAAGGCCTGACCGACGTCAATCCACGTGGCAACCCGTATTCGCCAATTGCCGAGCCCAGCCATGTGGAAACCGTTATCACACATTTAATAAATGATAGCGGCGAAAAACAGCTTTGGAAATATTCGCACTACTATAGCAATCCGAAATTCTGGGGAGGGGCGAGCAACCCGGACCAAAGCATTACCCCGCAGCCTGAAGGCGGCCCGGCCGAATTCGAGCTGTACAACCTGAGCGAAGACCCGCTGGAAACCACAAACCTGGCCGGCAACTGCGGCCAGACACCCGCATCTGACTCCGTGATCAAGGCGCTGCAGGCCGTGATGCGGGAGCAGCGAGCCAAGAAACGCCTACGGCCGACTGGGCAGGCGGCTGATTAATGCAACGGTAATATCGATTGCGGGGTCTTTTGTAGCCCGCTGCCATGAACAGCCGAACAGTCAGTCAGCAGCGGGCGGCTCCTCGAGCAATTCCGGTGGAATGATCAAGAAAACGCCCCATCATTCCCACCGGTTCAGTCGCGCTTTCCTATGGCTTTTCGACAAGGCGTCGGAAATTCTTAATAGCGATCAGATACCGATTGGTACCGATGTAGAGATCACCATTCCGGTTAAAGTAAATGCCGCCATACTCGTGGCAATAGTTAACACCCCTGCCCAGAGGGATATTCCAAATCACCCTGCCGTTAAAAGAGTCGATCGCGCTGATGTAATACATCCCTCCCTTTGAGGACGAGATGTCATCGGACCAGTCACACGTATGGGCGAAGATGATACCGCTGCCGCGGCAGAGCATGTTCATCGCGTAAAAGTGCATGTCCGGCAGCTCCCAGACCTGTTCATCAGGCTGCTCGGCGTTCTGGGGGTTAATGCGGATCAGCGCCATGCCAGGCCCATTGGGAACCAGCTGCGAGAACGGCCACGTTGGGTAGTGGCCGAAATTGTTTTCGACCACAAAGCTATCGCCCACGCCAATCAGCGAGGCTTCGTCGGCGCTTCTCATCGTCGCAAAGCACGGCGTTTCGGAGATGATGCTCCCGTCCGCGCGATTGCAGACCACCACATTCAGGCGGGGATCGGCATTGTCGGTAATGCCCACTAATTCAGTGCCGTCTTCCAGTATGGTGAGCGTCGGCGTGGTTCCCGAACCGATGTTCTTCTGACCCGGTTTCAAATAACCGGCGTTCTTGTAGAGCGTCTTCCAGCGCACGGTGATGTTGTTCCCCTCCAGACCAAAAGCCCAGAGATAGCCTTCCGTGCAGGCGCCTTCACTGTCGAGACCGTTGGTGACAATATAAGCCCCCTTTGCATCAACGGCGAACGTGTTGTTGTTCCACTGATTCTCCAGCCTCTCGGCGCTAATCAGCGTTGTGCTCCCGTCGCTCGGATTGATTTCCACAACCGCCATCCATGCCTGATTCCTGAGTGTGCTGTCCGGATAGTTCTCATAGTCGTAGTTACCGGCAATCAGACACCAGTAAAGATTCGGACGGTTATGATCCCAAACGGGAAGTGCCGAGTAAAGCGAATTACCGTGCCCCGAACCGGTGACCAACTCAATGATGTCGAGGCTCTCCCACTTCGGTTCAAGTTCATAAATATCGCCTTCTTTTGGCTGCACGTTCGCTGTCGGATAGCTGACGATCCGATTTTCCTGTACGACAATCGTGTTGTCGTTATTATCCAGGTAAAAATAGCCGCCGCCGAAGGTGTTGCTGGTGCGCTTGCCTGCGGGCGTGCCCGAAATAAGGTTGCAGTTCTCGTCGAACACCACCACCCAAAACTGGGATGAGGCATAATCCAGCGCGATGCCTACCATTTGGTTCTGGCTGTTGCAAACCATATTCGGTGTGTATCCGAACGGGTTGCGCTGCTTGATAAGCAGAAGATTGTCGCTAACGGGCCCGTCAAGTGACACAGATTCGGAGCACCAACTATCCTGGTGCGGACTCCCGAAATCATTTTTAGCCATCCACGGGTTTTGCGGGATCGCGGCATCGGCAAAGCGGTTGCGCGCGCTTTGCGCCGGGGGGACATGGTGCAGTTCTTCTGTTCGCATTGGAACGACGTGGTCAAACGGATTCATGCTTGCTCCTCGATTTGAGTTGGATTGCAGATTTCCGATCCCGACGCTCGGGACCGAAGTATTGAACCTCGGGTCATACCGAACAAAACGCACGTTAAGTTTTATAGGCTGCACAATGCCATGCATTCACGCAGTAAATGCTGCAGGCCTTGGATTCTCCATTTCGGCGGTTCCGAACGGCGAAAAAAACAGACAATAGGTGTCAGGTCGCAGATGATTTAATGGACCTTGCCCTCGTGGGGGCTCCCCTTGAAGTTCTGAGTATGTCGCCAAACGGGTTGGCTGGCAAGCCGTTTTTGTGCGAAGGGTCTTGGGCTGATCGAAGAGCCCAGCACTCATTAACGCAGATATTACAACGCAGGTATTACTAAAATGAGTCAACAAGGCTTGACTGTACTGAGGGCGATTATTCGATAGTTCAGGTGCACTGATCCATTCTCGATAAGTTCGTGAAATTACGCTAACGTTCTGATTGGCTTTTACCCACGCCCTATCGATGAAGGAGCGGTGCCGAACATTGCCCGAAACGCCCTGCTGAAATGCGAGACGTCCTTGAAGCCGCAGTTCATCGCCACTTCTGTGATGCGCTGAACTGCGTTTCAACGGCCTCTCTCTTCAACGAATTTAACGGCGGCAGCAATGCCATTCTCCTGGCCAATCGCAGCGCCCAATGCGGCTGCGCGCTCGCGCATCTGCGGGTCGTCCATCGCCGCGATTGCCGCCGCGACGCTGTCAACCGACAACGCCTTGCGATCCAGTGGCGTCGGCCCGACGCCCAGATCCGCAACGCGCCTTCCCCAAAAAGGTTGGTCCCCGAAAAACGGACAAATCGTCGTGGGCTTGCCCGCACGCAGCGACGCCCCCGTCGTTCCTGCGCCGCCATGATGAATAGTCGCCCCCACGTGGGGAAACAGTTTGTGGTGCGGCGCGTCTGCAACAATATAGATGTGGGCCGGCATGTTCTCTACCGCCCCCAGCGCACCACCGCCACTAGCCAGCAATCCACGCTTGCCCGCGCTGGCAAGGGCTTCAATAATAATCTCTGTGGTTTTCTGCGGATCCAGGCCGGGCATACTGCCAAAGCCGACGTAAACGGGAGGCTCACCGGCATCCAGAAAGGACGCAAGCGCATAAGACGGCCGCCAATCCTCATCATCCAGAAACCAATAGCCACTGACCAGGACAGTGCTGTCCCAGTCCGATGGTACAGGGAGAACATGGGGGCTATAAGCATAGAGCGTGCCAGCAGGCTTGGCAACGCCGCGGGAACGGCCAGAAAGACCCAGCGAGGCCTCTCGCCAATCGCGGATCAGCTTTGCGAACAAAAACTGCGCGCCCTTGATGGCCAGACTATGGCTGGCACGGTTCAACGGCCCCAAAGTCGCAAAGGGCAGCATCGGGCTCGGGAAGGCAGAGGTTGGCGTAAAGCCGGGCAGTGGCGATGCAAGAATGAATGGGCATTTAAGGACTTGGGCCATGTGCGGCGAAGCGATTGATTTCGGGTGGGACACAATAATATCGGGTGCGAACGCCTTGACGGCGGCCCACTCCTCTTCCAGCAGCCGCCGCATCAGCGGGCGCATATGTTTGAGCAGTTTGAGGCCCGCGGTGAAACCCTGGCTGCCTGCTATCGCAGCCTTCCCTTGCGGCGTGTCAAGGAGCGCCAGAAATTCGCCCGGAAGCGGCGCAAAGGCGATGCCGCGCTCGCGAACCATGGCATCGAATTGAACCGGTGCGGTAATTTGCACCTCATGACCCTGGTTGATCAGTCCAAGCGCCAATGCGATGTAGGGTTGAACATCGCCTCTGGTGCCTAAGGTTTGAATGGCCACACGCATATGGGTTTTTCCTTTAACGCCTTTTAAGGATATACGGAACATATCGCTCGGCTACGTCAACAAACAGATCAGAACTTTTCCCGAATGTAACCTGTGCCGCAGGGCAAAAGCGACTTTATGTCCGAAAAAATGCAGAGACAATTAATTTTTCCTGCCTATCCGACATTCAACAACTTGGCCGTTCAGCCAAGGTACTATTGCAAACTAACATCCCGAATGCAAAAAAGCAAAAAAACCGATTGCAAGAACACCCCTATTGCAAATAAACATCCAACCTGTCAACACTAACTAGAATGAAAAGTTTATTTCGTCCTGCCCAGACCGTTGCGTTAGGCTTTTTGTTGGCAATTACAGTAGGAACGTGCGCGCTCATGCTGCCAATATCAAGCAGCCAAGGTGAAGTGACGCACTGGATTACCGCGCTTTTTACGTCTGTTTCTGCCGTATGCGTAACCGGGCTGGGCGTTGTCGACACCGGGACGCATTGGTCAACGTTCGGACAATGGGTCATCCTCATTCTCTTTCAAGTTGGCGGGTTCGGCATCATGACCTTCGCTACGCTGCTGGGCTTGATGGTAAACAGCTCCTTGCAGCTGCGCATGAAAATGATTACCCAGGCCGAGAAAAACGCCATCAGCCTGGGAGATATCAAGGGTGTCGCCAAATTAATATTATTGATCACCGTAATAATAGAAATTGGCCTGACCATCATTCTTACCATTCGATTCCAGACACACTATGGCATGGACTGGCCGCAGGCGCTGTGGAATGGTTTTTTTCATGCCGTATCGGCGTTTAATAATGCAGGGTTCTCTTTACATAGCGATAGCCTGGTCAGATACGCAGGGGATTTCTGGATTATTTCGCCTGTCATGTTTGCCATCATCGTAGGCGGGCTGGGGTTTCCTGTTTTACATGATCTTAAGACTAGATTAAACGATCCTCGCCACTGGTCACTGCATACAAAACTGACTTTAATTGGAACGGCGGCCCTGCTGCTGGCCGGGTGTATCGGCACATTGCTATTTGAATGGGATAACGCCGGAACGCTGGGGAATATGAGTTTGCACGATAAACTTGCTGCCGCAAGTTTTGCCTCTGTGACCGCCAGGACCGCAGGGTTCAATTCGATAGATACCGGCGCCCTCACGCAAGCCAGCCTGGCGTTGAATTACCTTTTAATGTTCATCGGTGGCGGTAGCGGCGGCACGGCCGGTGGCGTAAAAGTGGGCACGTTTCTCATTTTGGTTCTTATGGTCTGGTCGGAAATAAAAGGCCGATCGGACACCGAAGCGTTCGGACGGCGCATCTCGCTTAACGCTCAGCGTCAGGCGATTACCGTACTCATGCTCAGCAGCACCTCAATTGTAGTAGGCACCACCATTATCCTGTTCGGCAGCAATCTGCCGATGGACAAAGTCATTTTTGAAGTTATTTCAGCGTTTGCCACAGTCGGCCTGTCTACGGGAATTACCGCAGATCTGCCGGCTTCGGGTAAACTTACCCTCATAACCTTGATGTATATTGGCCGAGTCGGAACGATCACGTTAGCCGCCTCACTGGCGCTGGATCAGCGCTACAGGCCATATCGCTACGCAGAGGAGCATCCAATTGTTGGGTAGCCTATTTACAGAACAGTACGCCTTTTCTCAAAGTGACAGTATTATCGTCATCGGTCTGGGCACTTTTGGTGGTGCGGTCGCTCAATCCCTGATCGAATTGGGAAACGATGTGATGGGCATTGACTCCAGTGAAGAGACCGTGCAGGAATGGGCGCATAAACTCACTTATGCCGTACAGGCAGACGCCACGGATGCCCAGGTTTTACGTCAGTTGGGGGTTGCGGATTTTTCACATGCAATAATCAGCATTGGTAACGATATGTCTGCAAACCTAATGGCCTTGCTGGCTGTTAGCGAACTAAACATCAAGGACATATGGGTCAAGGCCATGTCGCCCAAGCACGGCCATATCGCCCAGCGCATCGGCGCCCATCACGTGGTGTACCCAGAGGCCGATATGGGGCGACGAATCGCGCATATGGTCACCTCCCGGATGATGGATTACATAGAATTCGATGACGGGTATGCCATCGCAAAAATCTGGGCCCCTCCTCCAACACATAATAAATCACTGACCGAATCCATCGTTCGCGGAAAATTTGGCGTCACCATTGTTGGGGTCAAACGAAGCAACGAAGATTTTGTTCATGCAACGCCAGAAACCCGTATTCTGCCCGGAGATATCCTGATCGTTTCAGGGCCTAAACATTTGGTTGAGAAATTTTCTGCGGCGGCCAAGGAAAATTAGGGTGCGTTGGGAGGGTTGTATCTTAATGGTGGGCTGCTAAGAATCCTTAGCAATCCCTCCATGCGCTTTGAATATTTGAAAAAGCATCTCGATGATCAAACAATAGATATAGCCAAATAACGATCCGAATATCGAAAAGAAAAGCAGTGGCCCGAAGACATCGTCAACAGACATTTGTTTCATTGACTTGAGGTACATCCATGCATCAAACACATGCCAACCAATAGTTGCGAAGATGATATAAATAAGTGGCGAGCACCAGAATAATATTTTTATTTCCCTGAGAGATCCGAGACGACCAATCAAATAAACCATGACGGCGGCGAAAAACAAGTATTGAATGCCGCCAAATGTCAATGACGCCATCAGTAAATTTGAAAACTTATCGGGAGCATTCGATAAAGATAATAAGTAAAAAAGCAATGGCACCAGAACAGGAACACTTAAGGAGAGTCTGTAAAAAGTCTTATAGTTCATATTTTGGTTCCAGCTATTGTTTATCCTTTCTGGCTCTTCCGTCGTTTTTGAGACCACTGGCCTATAAGCAAACCGTAGGTAGCGGCGACGAAAATAGGAAAGGCTAGATGCCCTGCCAGGAGTGCGACAAGCACAGATGAATCATACATCGCTGCCAGTTGTGTGCGCCCCTCGGACGTCATAAAAAAGACCCATCCAACCAGTACCACTAGCAGCACTGTCAGCAGAATGACGGATATTTTTACCGAGGTAAATCGACCTGCAATATACGACAAAATTAGAGCCGGCAAAGCAAGGGTAATCATGTTTTTCCTTTGGTCTCGTTGTTAAATTTCGTTCTGTATTCTTCAATTATGGTGAAACGGCCCTCTGGGCTCATTACATATCAAAACGCACGATTAGATAGAATCCATTGAAAATTACCATTTACGAAACCAAGAGCGCCAAATTTTTACTTTTCGTTTCGTCATTGTTCAGTGCATCGTCCTAGTCTGGTATATGGGCATTGCTTTCCAGGCACTGAACCCAGTCAGTTGGTTTGCGTCACCATCAAAAACGGTTGTCGATTAAACATATGTCGCAGGCCTGCTCCTACCCGAAGCACCAGTCACCCCAATCACTCCCCCGCCCTAGCCTTCCCCCGCCGTTTCGCCACAAACCGCGCTTTCTTCTCCTTATTCCCACACGTACCCATATCACACCATCTGCGGGTGCGACTCTGGCTGGTATCAAAGAACGCGGCCTGGCAACTGGGCGATGCACACAAGGCCAGTTTTCCGTCCCGTTCGCCTGCCAGGATGCTGATCGCATCGGCGGCGATTACGCTTAAGGCATCTTCCACGCTGGATGTCGAGCCAAGCTTCCATATCCGCTTGCCGCCGTGCGTCAGGAATGCGGCTGCCTTGCCCGCAGCGCTGCAGTCGTTGATGACCTGGATGGCAGATGCTGGCGGCGCGCTTCCAATGGCGGCGGCTGTCGCAGCGGCGTGAATGGCTTCCCTTAGCTCCCGGGCGCGGTTGAACTGGGTTGTGGTACACATTTGCACCGCCAGGCCATAGACGGCCAGCCAGTCGACAAGCCGCTGCGCCGTGGGAATGCGCTCGATAGGATTACCACAACGCTCAGAAAGCGTCCCCGTGAAGCTGGTGGCCAGCACATTACCGAGGCGAAAGTCAGGATATTCAGTACTCATGGAACCACCTTAGCTGGTTGACGTTATTGTTGATGACATGTTACAACCATCTTAGCCGGTTCGCAATAGTTCATGGCCGGACCCACGATCGCAAGGAGATCTTATGCCTAGCCTGACCAACGAAGTACACGCATTTGAAGCCCACGCAACCGACGCCGACCTGGACGATCTGCGTGCCCGATTAGCCGCAGCGCGGCTGCCAGAGGCCGAGACGGTCTATCGCCCCGCCCCCGACCCGCACCGCTGGGACCAGGGCGTGCCGCTCGCGGACCTTATCGATATCGTGAATTACTGGCGCACCGACTATGATTGGCGAGCGTTTGAAGCGCGCCTTAACCAGATCGGCCAGTTCCGAACGACTATCGATGGCCTGGGAATCCACTTCCTGCACCGCCGCTCCGAGCGCGCCGACGCCACGCCCCTGATCATGACGCACGGCTGGCCAGGCAGTGTTGCCGAGTTTGTCGATATCATCGAGGAGCTGGCAGACCCCAAAGACGCAGATACGCCGGCGTTCCATGTTGTAGCCCCATCGCTGCCCGGCTTTGGCTACAGCGACAAGCCGACCACCACCGGCTGGGGAACCGAGAAAATCGCAGCCACCTGGGTGGAACTCATGGGAAGACTGGGCTACAGCAAATTCGCAGCCCACGGCGGCGACTGGGGCGGCGTGATCACCACCATCCTGGCCGGCCGCTTTCCGGACCACGTTCTTGGCATCCACTCAACACTCGCGCAGGCGCCGCCAGGGTTGACAACAGAGGGGCTAACGCCGGCCGAGCGCCAATGGACCGAGCAAACCCGCGACTTCTGGCAGTATCGTGCAGCCTACGCCAAGCAACAGGCAACCCGGCCCCAGACCATCGGCTACGCACTAGTCGACTCCCCGGTCGGGCTGCTTGCCTGGATCCTGGACAAGTTCTATGAGTGGACAGACAGCGAAGACAGCCCGTTCGAGCGGATTTCCCGAGATCGCATTCTTGACAACGTCACCCTGTATTGGCTAACGCGCAGCGGCGCATCGGCCGCCCGCATCTATTTCGAGAGCCACAACTCGCTTGATCCCGAACTCCGGGTAGATGTTCCGGCGGCAATCAGCATCTATCCCAGGGATATTGAAAAGTGCCCGCGTCCCTGGGCGCAGGAGCGGTATCGGAAGATTGTGAGGTGGAGGGAGCCTGAGGCTGGCGGGCATTTTCCGTCGTTGGAGGTGCCGCGGGAGTTTGTTAGGGATTTGCGGGAGGGGTTGGGGGTGGTATTGGCTAGTGGACAACCCATATAGATCAGCAGCCACGCTTTATCTATTAAGTCAGGACCCAAATCAACCAAGCAAGCCCCTGCCCTTTTACATATCGTAACCAACCGCTTAGAATAGCGTATAAGTAAAAATACGTATGAAAAGGCAAAACCACAATGATCGTTTACGAAGCCGACAAGAGGCAGTTTCTGAATCATATCGACTTCGATGACATCGAAGAGGTCATTCTGACGCGCTTTGTGGCCGCCACTGGTAGACGAGTCAATAGCTCTGAGATCCGTTCGTGGAGGGAGTCTCTTGGTTACATTGCGCGTGTATTACGCGATGACGAGATCCCCGATCAAATTGGCGTCGCTGTCGAACTACACATTCCCCAATCCGCGAAAAGAATAGACGTCACGCTGACTGGGCGGGACTCAACCGGCAGCAAAAACGCCATCGTTATCGAAATCAAGCAATGGGAAAAAGCAGTCTCGACCGATAAAGATGGGATTGTGGTGACGTATTTAGGCAAAGGGCTTAGGGAGGTTGTCCATCCCTCGTACCAAGCTTGGTCGTATGCGTCATTACTGGAAGGCTTTAACGAAGCGGTATATAACGGAGGAATAGCGATCAAACCTTGCGCTTTTTTGCATAATTATGCGCGAGACGGCGTAATAGACAATCCATATTACTCCGGGTATACCGAGAAAGCTCCGCTATTTCTAAAGGGTGCCAAAGAACAAGAGCATCTTCGCAGTTTTATCAAACAGCATGTTAAGTACGGCGACTCGAAAGAAGTACTCTATGAACTTGCTAACGGCCGCATTCGACCCTCGAAAGCACTGGCCGATGCGCTAAAAGGGCTCCTGACCGCGCAACCAGAGTTTGTCCTGATTGACGATCAAAAGGAAGTATTCGAAGCAACGTTAGCCTCTGCACGCGCCGCCTCTGCCGCCTCACCCAAAGTCATTATTATCGAAGGCGGGCCAGGAACAGGCAAGACCGTAGTTGCGATTAACTTGCTCGTGCGTTTGACTAGCGCGGGTCTGCTAGGTCAATATGTCTCAAAGAACGCTGCCCCTCGTGTTGTTTATCAATCAAAATTGGCAGGAACGATTACCAGAAGTAAGTTCTCGAGTCTCTTTTCAGGGTCAGGACGTTTTTTTGATGCAGAGC
This sequence comes from Advenella sp., assembly GCF_052108595.1. Classification (NCBI taxonomy): domain Bacteria; kingdom Pseudomonadati; phylum Pseudomonadota; class Betaproteobacteria; order Burkholderiales; family Alcaligenaceae; genus Advenella; species Advenella sp. Next base: position 10,424 of record NZ_JBQEAU010000003.1, on the reverse strand, counting down.
CCAATGTCTACGATTTTCTGATCGTTGACGAAGCACATCGCCTGAACGAAAAGAGCGGCCTGTATGGAAATCTTGGCGAAAACCAAGTCCAGGAACTCATCAACGCCTCAGCTTGCACCGTCTTTTTCATTGATGAAGACCAACGCGTCACATTAAGCGATATAGGTTCAAAGCAAGCAATCCGTGAGTTTGCTGCCGCTAAGGGAGCGACTATCGAGGAATATGAACTTGCCTCACAATTTCGTTGCAGCGGATCTGACGGGTACCTGGCGTGGTTGGACAACACGCTTGACATCCGTCCAACTGCGAATCAAATCTTGGACACTTCTGAATACGATTTCCGTGTATTTGAATCTCCTCAAGCGCTTCACGAGGCAATTGAAGCGAAGAACGATCGGAACCGAGCCCGAGTCGTTGCCGGATATTGTTGGCCTTGGTTAAGCAAGAGGAATTCTCAAGCAGATGACATTATTATTGGTGATGAATATCGCCGCCAATGGAATCTCGATAAAGATGGCAGCCTATGGATTATTGCGCCAGAATCCATTGAACAAGTTGGATGTATCCATACTTGCCAAGGCCTTGAGGTGGATTACATCGGTGTCATTATCGGGCCAGACTTCATTGTACGCGACGGACAAATTATTACTCGCGCAGAAGAAAGAGACCGGCACGACAAATCGATTCGAGGATACAAGACAAGACTAAAAACTGACCCTGAGCAAGTAAGAGCAGAGGTTGGCCTCATCATCAAGAATACGTACAGAACCCTCATGACTCGCGGAATGAAAGGCTGTTACGTATATTGCACTGACGAGGAAACAGCAGAGTACTTTCGTACAATGATTCGTTCCAATTCATCAGTCCAAGCGAGCGCCTATCCTAGATCAGAAATGCAAGCAGCTGGGAAATAAAATACCACTAGCTTAAAAGCACATAAATACGATTCTGACGCTAGGAATCAATAAAATCGCGACGCAATAATAATATTGCTTTTGTGATTAACTGTAAGTTCTCCAAAACGCACACACCCTAGAGGCCGTGCATGCCAATCTCCGAGGAACAAGTAATGACATACTGGTGGGTAAATCAAAATCAAACCTACGTTCACGAAGTCAACGGTGGCTATCTCTGGTCCCCTAAGACAAAGGCAAACGGCGAACGTAACCACTTCTACGACACCATGACTCAGGTTGCGCCCGGTGACGTAATATTTTCATTCGCAGATACGCACATTAAGGCCATTGGTATAGCTAGGGAGGTACACCAGTCAGCTAGCAAGCCAGTTGAATTCGGCTCTGCTGGTGCTAATTGGACAGATGAAGGTTGGTATGTGCCAGTAGATTTCATAGAACTAGCCAATCCAATTCGCCCCAAAGACCATATGGATCGTTTGGCTCCCCTCTTACCATCAAAATATTCTCCTCTTCAAGAAAATGGTAATGGCAACCAGGGTGTATATCTCGCATCGGTACCAGACGACCTAGCCCATGAGTTGGAGGCCATACTAGATGGCCAAGTACAATCTATTCTTGCCAATAAGAGCAATACAGCGGAAACCGACGACAGTATCAACATTGACAGGCTGCTCTCTGATGGAGCTCTACCCGCCACCCAGCGTACCCAATTGATCCAGGCTCGCATCGGCCAGGGACTGTTTCGTTCACGCGTTGCAGCGCTTGAACCCTGTTGCCGTATCACTGGGATTATTGATCCCAGATTTCTAATAGCTAGCCATATTAAACCGTGGTCAAAGAGCAATAATATAGAGAAACTCGATGGCCATAACGGTTTGTTATTGGCACCGCATATTGATCGATTGTTTGACAAAGGATACATGACGTTCGAAAACGACGGTCTGTTGCGCTTTAGCCCGCAATTGCCGACTGAGATATACCGAGCCTGGAGTTTGGACGCGTCAATCACAGCCAAACCTTTTTCTCGACAACAAGAGGATTACATGGCATATCACCGGGCTGAAGTATTTCTAGATGACATGACCAACCGATAGTTGGCATACCCTACAGGCCGGGCGCAACAGGTTCACTACCATAGCAGGGAAAGGGTCAATAGTGAAGACTGAAATCTAAAGAGCTTCACCGCCGTACCGCCATGATGAAAAGGCATAAGCAGGTGAGAAACAAGCTTTTAGAAGGATCGCCATATTTAGTTAAATGTAGCACTGCTCTCTCGATTTGGTAAACTGATCTTAATAGACCACAAGAAGAATAAGATCGCAACGATTAATCGAGATTTAGGTGGGGTGTGCTAACTACTATCACAAGTAGTGATCACTAATTCAAAGGCGTGAACGACTCTTTAAATGAGCAATATAAAAATCAATATCTTCTTCGGAATATCCTAAAATTTGTCCTTTTTGGCGTTCCACAGATTCGGAGCAACCGTTCTCCCAGGAATATTGAATCAGCTCGATCAATTTTAAGGCTTTATCTTTCGCACCGGGAACCCAAACCACCAGGGTCTCATACGGCGGACCTTCGCCAATCTTTATTGATTCGAATACTCCTTCGTCAAGACATTTTTTCATATCTTGAAAGTGCACTTCGGGATAGTCACAGTGGAAGTAGGCAACCTCTTTTTTTTCAGCAAGCATCAATTTTGCTTCCTGAAGCTCATGAGGGCCTAGCTTCCCTTGCTTAGCTTTGTTCTTGATGGTCATATATGAGGAATTAGTTGCAATGCGTTAATGGGGCTCCAGCGAATTTTTCCCACTCGCATATGGTTCCTAGGTTTGTTGGGTCTTTTTCTAATAATTCGAATAATTTCCGGTTATAACATTCAGGACAAAGATTCTCGTATAACCCTCCATGAAATGCACCGCATTCCTCGCAATTAAAACCCAGGCTTGCAGCCGCATTGGCCAACATGTCAGCGTTCGCTGTGTTAAAAAAAATTGCGACAAATAAAATAACAACATTCAAAGCGCTTTTCATTCTAACCTCCGACAGGCAATGATTACAGCCTCAATATTAGATAATGAGAATCATTATCACCTTGATGAAGGTTAAATTAATAATATTCTAGCGACGTTAGTAAGCTTTTTCACGCAAGAAAAAGACTAGGGAAGTACTTCAAGATCAATACTTGCTGAATAACCTACCCCACCAACCCCCACAACGGATCATCCCTCCCCCGCGTCGCCATCTGCATCCCTTCTGCAAACGGCGACTCCGGCGCGTCCTCGAGCAGTAACGACTCATACGCCACCACCCGGTTGGCAATCTTCCATTGGCCTTCCCGCTTTTCAAACCGATCCAGATACCGGCACCGTACCTGCGTCTGCTGTCCGCTGCCGCCCACTTTCAGCCCAACATCCGAGATTGAGGCCCCGTCACCCGGTTTAAGTCGTTGGTAGGTCACGCAATAGGTTTCTACTAATGCAACATCGTCGCTCCGCCAGTCGATCAGGCAGTTGCCCAGCAGGTGCATGGATTGGGCGACGCCTTCATGGCGACGGATCATCCACTGGATCAGGCCGTCAATATTGCCATTATAAGGACCGTGGTAGTCCATGGCGTCTGTATGGTAAACGCCTCGCACCAGGTCAAACTCGCGTCGGTCCACGCCGCGACAATACAGTTGCAATACGCGCTTGATTTCGTCTTCTGCACGCAGGCGCTGCAGGAATTGTTCATTTTCATTCATGGTTTATGCTTCGCAAATATGGCCAGATCGCAATTTCCGCCTGGCTATGGTTAGTCTGTCTCATCAAAAAAAGCCAAATCAATCAACCCGCTGCCGTACTCTGGACAGCATTCTGCAACGCGTCTTTAGCCGCAGACACGCCCGCAATACGCCCGATCGTCAGCGCGTTGGCAATGGAGTTGCCGCCGCCCACGTACCGGTTACCCAGTACACCGCCGCCTGCTTCACCTGCCGCATAAAGGCCTTTGATCACCGCCCCCCGTACATCGCAGACGCGCGCTTCAGTGTCGATGGTCAGGCCCGTGTGTGTGCACACCAGTTCTGCCGGGCATGTGCGAGCCGCGTAGTATGGCGGGTGTGCAATGGGCTCCAGCGGTTTGGTGTCGCCCTTGTTTTGCATGGTGGCCTGGCGCAGGAAGTCCGGGTCTTGGCCGTTGGGCAGTTGTTCGTTCCAGCGCGCTACGGCTGCGGTCAGGCGGTCCGCCGGTACGTGCATTTTGGCGGCGAGCTCTTCCAGGGTGTCCGCACTTAACATGTGCCCGGCCCTGGCATCTTCTGCAACACGTTCTTTGTTCCAGTGGGCGTAGCCTTCAGGCAGCGCGTTGCGTGCTTTTTCGTCGAACACGTTCCATACGCTGCCACCGTTATCACGCACGATTCCGGGCGAGACTGCATAGGGGATGTCTTCGTTCATAAAGCGATCGCCCGCCTGGTTGATGTAGATCCGCGAGCGTGGCGGAAAGCCGGACTGCCAGTGGTGCAGGCGCTGTATATAAGAGGTCACCATCAAGAGGCCCTGGCCGTGGCCGGTGAGCGCCGCGTTGGCCGATTCGGCAAAGCGGATATGGTCGCCCCGGCTGCCGGGCGCGGCCACAATGAACAGGTCTTCACCCGCTTCCAGCGTTTCGGGGTAATACAGGCGGCGAAGTTGGCTGTTATGTGCAAAGCCGCCACTGGCCACAATCACGGCAGAAGCCTCGATCAACTCACCGCCAATACGAATACCACGCACCTGCCCGTCTTCCACCACCAGGTCTTCTACCCGGTTATCCAGGAACAGGTCTATGCCTTTTGCCAGCCTTTGCTGGTTCAGCGCGGTAACCAGGCCATAGCCCTGGTCTTTGGGCACATGACCACGCCAGACGTCTTCCACGCCGGCCTGCATCAGACCCGGGTCGTGGGCGTTGGTAGAGAATTTGGCGGGGAAGTCTACGCCAAGTGTGATCAGCCATTCCAGCGTGGGGCCCGATTCATCGCAAAAGCGTTTGATCAGCCCCGGGCGCAGGCGCCACTGGTTCAGGTCCATGTAGTGCTGGAAGAACCGTTCGGCAGAATCTTCCACGCCCAGCGCACGCTGCACGCTGGTGTTGGCGGCGGTAAACATGCCGGCCGAAAGCTGGGTAGACCCGCCAATCTCCTTTTCCGATTCCAGAATGACCACGCGTGCGCCCTCTTCTGCAGCAGAGATCGCGGCGGCCAGGCCCGCGCCCCCGGCGCCGATGACAATCACATCCCAATTGCTCATAAGTCGCCTCCCTGTGAGAGCTCTGCCGCTTCGTGGTTGATGCGCCAATAGGTGCCGGCAGCAACCAGCGCGCCATCCACCGTCAGTTCACTGCCGCTCATATATGAAGAGGCTTCAGAAATAAGAAAGACCACGGCAGCGCTCACTTCAGAGGGTTGCCCGGCACGCGCCAGGGGAATGGATTTGAGTGATGACGCCACAAAGGCCGTGGCGCTATTGACCATGGCGGTCTGAATCAGGCCCGGATGGATGGAGTTGGCGCGAATGCCCCAGGGCGCATATTCGGCTGCGGCGGTTTTGGTCAGCCCGCGCAGGCCCCATTTGCTGGCGCCGTACGCTGCGCCATGGTAACCAAGCTGCCCGGAAATGGAAGAAATATTCACGATGGACCCGCCCCCGCTCTCGCGCATGAGCGGCGCCATGGTCCTTATGCCATAGAATGCGCCGGTCAGGTTCACGGCCATGACCCGGTCCCAGTTCGCATCGTCGGTGTCGCCAATACCCTGGCGGTACGATACGCCGGCGTTATTGACCAGCCCCACCAACGGGCCCAGATTATTTCGGATGTCATCGGCCAGCGCTTCCCACGATTTGGAATCGGTCACGTCCAGCACATGGCCGCTGGCTGAGCCGCCGTTCTCGCCAATGGCGGCAACGGTCGCCTCGGTGTCCTTGACGTCTGCCACGCAAACATGCCAGCCAGTCTGAGCCAGCGCGTGCGCGTGGGATTGGCCCATGCCCTGGGCGCCGCCCGTAATAATTACCGCGCCCTTGTGATCAGCCATGGCGCGAGCCCCCGTCTACACCCAGCGTCTGGCCGGAGACATATGAAGCAGAGTCGGAGACCAGGAACAGCAATGCGCCCAGTACATGCTCGGGCGTGCCGATATGGCCCAGCGGGATAGAGGCCAGGGCCTTGTCCATGGCGCCCGGTATTTCGCGCACCCAGTTGGTCATTTCCGTATCAATAAACCCTGGCGCCAGTGCGTTGACCCGAATTCCCTTGTCGCCCAGTTCCACCGCCAGCGAACGGGTCAGGTTGTGTACGGCAGCCTTGGTGGCCGAGTAAATGGCCCGGCCGCGCCTGACCCGGAAGGCCGCCACAGAGGCCATGTTCACAATCACGCCGCCCGGTTGCATCACGTCTGCCGCCGCCTGTGCCCCGAAAAACACCCCGTCTACATTGACGCCGAATGTCTGTCGTACTTGCTCGGCCGTTACCGATCCGATTTCCGATTGCGGGAACACACCTGCGTTACTGACCCACATATCCAGGCGACCAAATCGTTTGACTGCTTCGTCGGCAATGTTGACCAGGCTCTCGCTGGCGGTCACGTCCCCGCGCATGGCGGTCAGCGTACCGCCTTGCGTCTTGCCATCTGCCGTCTGTGATTTGGCAAACGCCGCTTTCAATTCGTCTTCATTGATATCCACGCCGATCACATGCACGCCCTGGCTGGCCAGCCCTGCCGCAAAGCATGCGCCCATCCCTCTGGCGGCGCCGGTTACCACGGCCACGCGTCCGGCCAGCTCTGGATATTGGGCCAGTTTGAATTCTGGCTGTTTGTTATTCGATTGATTTTCCACTTCTACGTCCTTGATAAAAATTCATAAACACCTGCGATCGCGCGTCATCCAGCATCATCGCGCCCTGCAGGCTTGCCAACTGAAATCGGTATTTCGCCCTTACTACGCCATTAGTAAGTCATCAATGTCGCCATCAATACGTCACCGTCCTGCGGCGCACCTGCCACCCTTGTTCCGTCATTGCCAGTTGGTCGTCAAGCGTGACAATGCGCAGTATTCGCGTCTCGCCGGCCTCCTTGGTCGCCACAATGGACAAGTAAGCACGCACTTGGGCGCTAGCCGCATCACATTCAACCACCCAGATGTTGTCCACCAGGTGGCGATGGCGTTCGCCGCTCTTTAGCGCCGCCTGACCAAACGCGTTTGAAATACCAGCCAGTTGTTCGTAGCCCACTGCCGGTTGCCCGTAGGTGGGCGAATGAAATTGGCCATCCGGGGTAAAGGTATGCGCCCAGTCATCATGCTGGCCGCTATCAATCAAATGCGCCTGTCTGGCGTAAAGGTTGCGCACTGCCGCAACGGTGCTATCACGCTCGTGATTCATAGTCTGTTTCCTGAACAACGGTAATATGGCCGGGCCGTCCTTGGCCCGCACCTCTAAAATCGGGGCTGCCCCGCTTATGGCATAACAAAGGTCTCTACATCGATCTTGCTGTAGAGTTCCTGCTCCAGCAGCTTGGCCACGGCATTGGCATCCTTGCGATCAACCTTGTCCAGCAGGTCGCGCCACTTGGCTTCCAGCTTGGTGTATTGGTCAATCAGGTTCGAGGGGTCGGCAATCTTGCGTTCTTTCACGGACGATTTGGCCAGGTCTTTGATGTAGCTGGCCTGGAAAGCCGCCAGCGCATCGACCAGATCCTGGTCCGGCTGGATCACCTTGATCTTCTCTTGCGCCAGCTTCAATGCTTCCTCTGCCCGGGCCGAATAACCCACCTGCTGGTCCGCCAGGCCTTTGGCCATCAGCGAAATCATGGTTTTCTTGTGCTCGGCAGACAGTTCCTTCCAGAAATCCGGATTCAGTACATAGGTCGCACCGGGCACGGCGCCCATGTCGATACGCGTAATAGATTTGGCAACCTCAATGAATTTGGAGTTGATCAGGTTGGGCACTTCGGCCATGGTGCAGTCCACGGAGCCACGCGACAGGCCCGTGTACACGTCGCCAATGGGCACCGAAACCGGTACGCCGCCAATGCTGGCGACCCAATCAGTTTGCGTGCCGCCCGCCGTGCGGATTTTTTTGCCCTTGGCATCCGCCAGGGACTGAATGGGCTTTGTGCACATGAAGTTATAGATCGGTGTTGAATAGCCACCGGTAAAGATCACACCCTGCTTTTGCCATTCGTTGATCAGGTCCTTGTTGGACAGATTGATTTCCGTATAGGCAAAGGCAGCAGCCATGGGGTCTTTGACCAGAAAGCCAAGGTCGACCAGCACATTGTTCAGTGGCAATTCTGCCGGCGTGTAACCGGGATACACGATACCCAGTTGCGCCGTACCGTCGCGCAGGGCCTGGATGGTTGCCTTGGCCGGCACCAGCGTACCCCCGGAATAGACCGTAAAGGCAATCTCATCATTAGTGGCTTTCTTCAGACCCTCGGCCAATTTCTGGTAGGGTTCGGCGTTCAGCGTATGAATGGGTTGCAGCCAGTTGGTGGCCCGGTAAGTGGCGCCCATTGCGGCGGTTGACGCCAGCAGGCTGGCGATTGCAACTGTCATTACGGTTTTTTTCATGATTGTGCTCCTCGTTTGGGTTGCGGACCGCCTGTGACAGCGATCAGTCTTGGAATAATGTGAGATTGTTTATTGCATAAAAGAAGGAAGCCAGAGCGTGAGAGCCGGGAAGGCGATCATGCATGCGACCGTGAAAAAGTCGGCAAAAATAAACCAGGCCACGCCCTTGAAGATGGTGCCCAATTTGATGGTTTTGCCCAGACTTGATCGGATGACGTACACGTTCAGACCCAGCGGCGGCGTGATCAGGCCGATTTCCAGCAGCTTGACCACCAGCACGCCAAACCAGATCATGTTGATGCCATAACCATCCAATAGCGGAGACAGCACAGGCAAGGTCAGCAGCATGATGGAAATACTCTCCATGAAGCAGCCCAGCACCAGAAACACAAGGCAGATCAGGATGATGACTGTAATAAAGTCAAAGCCGCTGAGCGAACTGGTCACCCACACCGGCAGCGTTGACAGCGCAATAAAGCGCGAGAAGATCGCGGCGCCTACAACAATAATGAATATGGCAGATGTGCTGACCGCAGTATCAAACAGGGCTTTTTCTGCCACCTTCAACGTAAACTGGCGCCTTGCAACCGCAATGACAACAGCCAGGAATGCGCCGATGGCACCGGCCTCGGTCGCAGTAAACACGCCCGTGAAGATGCCGCCGAGCACACCTGCAATAAGCAGCGGCAACGGCCAGATGTCCTTGATCGCTTCTTTTCTTTGCTCTGCCGTGTAGGTCTCATTGATGCGGGGCGCCAGGGACGGATCCAGCTTGCAGCGGATCGTGATCATGGCAATATAGACCACGGCAGACAACGCCCCCGGAATTACAGCCGCGACAAACAGCGTGCCAATCGACAGATCGGTGATCAACCCATAGATAATCAGCAGCACGCTGGGTGGAATCAAGGAACCCAATGTGCCGGCCGAGGCCACCGAAGCCGTGGCCAACGATGGCTTGTAGCCCGCCTTGAGCATTTCAGGAACGGCAATGCGGGAAAAGGCAGCGGCGGTCGCCACGCTGGAGCCGCTGGCCGAAGCAAAAAGCGCGCTGGCCAATACCGTTGCAGACGCCAGCCCGCCGGGCACTTTACCCAGAAAGATCCGGGCCGCGCCGAACAAGCCGCGCGTCAGGCCCGCCGCCGATGAAAAATAACCCATCAGCAAAAACATGGGCACTGCAGATAAATTCCAATCGCCCACCAGTTCATAGGGAACCGCCTTGGCCACCCCTATCGCGGGCGTCACGCCAATAATAAAGATAATGCCCAGAAACCCCACCAGCCCCATCGCGATACCAATAGGAAAGCGGGTGACAATGAAAGCCAGCAGCAAACAAATGCCGAGTACACCAATTAACAACGGATCCATTGCTGTTCCCTCAAATTTGTTCTGGAAGATCAGTGACATCATCAGCGATGCCATGATGCAGCGGCTTGCGCCCTGTCAGAATACGCATCAGCTGAAGCAGCGCCACAATCGCCCCCAGCGCCAGTCCTAGCGGCAGCAAAAACCGGGCAGGCCAGGTAATGACATTCCAGGTGCTGGAATCGAATTCGCCAATCCGGTAGGCATGCATGGCCGGCGCCCACAGAAACCAGGCCAGGAACCCGTAGCAGATCACCGTTGCCGCAGTGCCCAAGGCGGCCATGATGACGCGGACCGGTTTCGAAGCAATGTTATAGAGCAGCTCGACCACAATGGATTCGCCGCATACTTCCACCCAGGCCAGCGGCAGAAACACAATGGCCACCATGTAGTAGCTGGCCACAATCGCCTCGCTGCCAGGGATAGGCTGATCGAACAGATACTTACCTGCCACGTCCAGCGTGACCTGAAGCATCATCAGGACCAGCGCTGCCGAACACAGCAAAACCAGTGCGCGACTGGCCAGCACAATTAGTCTGTCCAT